>JAZNDC010000028.1:0-11327 GCA_045587885.1 Candidatus Nanosyncoccus sp.
AGATCTGCTGAACCAAAGGCAGCACCAGTCATGGTTGGGTTGAGATCGATGATGGCTGGGTTTGATGGGACGGTGAGTTCCAGAATAGGGTTAGCAATATCTACGGAAAATGTAGCGGAGCCAGTAGTTTCGGCAAAAGTAGGCACGCTCCCTTGAAGTACAAAAAGACCAGCAACTGCGAGTATACCTCCAAAAACTGACCTTTTTACCATATATATTATTATAACATAAGCTCATAAGTTTCCAGTTTTTTTTACGCAAATTTGGTGTGATATAATTATCTCATGGCAAAACTATACTTTCGTTATGGGGCGATGGGGTGTGGCAAAACTATGCAGCTATTACAGGTTGCATTTAACTATGAAGAACGCGGGCACAAAGTTTGCGTAATAAAACCTGCGACCGACACAAAAAACGGCACCAAACTCTTAACACGCATTGGACCTGAGCGCGAAACTGACATTTGTTTTGATCATGATGTTGATTTGTATAAAGAAATTTTGAAGAATTATAGCTACGTGGCCTGCGTGTTGGTAGATGAAGCACAATTCCTTACTCCAAAGCAAGTAGACCAACTAATGCAAGTGACGATTCGGCTAAATATTCCAGTGATGTGTTATGGACTAAGACTAAACTTCCGTCGTGAAGATGGTGGGTTTGAAGGTGCAACCAGGCTACTCCAGATTGCGCATGAAATTGAAGAGCTCAAAACCATTTGCGCGTGTGGCAAAAAAGCCACATATAACGCAAGGTTTGTAGATGGTAAGATGGTTGCGGACGGCCCGGATATTTTGATTGATGATGGTAAGTCTGAGGTAGAATACCGCGCAATTTGTCCAGCGTGTTATGAAAAGTATTTGGAGGAGGCTAAATAATGTACATAGTAATTGAAGGCCAAGATGGTACTGGTAAATCTACCCAAGCAAGACTTTTGCAGGAACGCTACGAAGGGCTTGGAAAAGAAGTCGTAGTAATGGACGAGCCAGATGGGGAATTACCGCAAGCACATGATTTACATGATATGATATTGACGCGCGGATACGACCTAGAGCCGATTACTAACGTAATTTTGTTTACTGCGGCGCGCGTGGAATTATGGAAAAAGATTGCTGAACCAGTGCTAGCGCGTGGCGGCGTGGTCATATCGGCTAGAAACTGGTGGTCTACTTTGGCCTACCAAGGATATGGCGAAGGGATTTCGCGTAACAAGATTGTGCGGATCACAAAAGATTTATTGCCAGAAAAATATGTACATCCAGACCGTGGATTTATTTTGACAGTTTCTGACGCGGTGAGACTTGAAAGACAAAAAGGCCGCGGCAAAGCCGTAGAGACTTTTGAAGCAAAGCCGGACGAATTCCAACAAAAAGTAAATGCCGCCTATCCACACATCGCAAAAGATTTTGGTGTTTCTATGATTGATGCTTCTGGCACCATTGAAGAAGTATTTGAGCTTATCAAAAAAGAATTATAGTATGCATCCGAGTTGGAAAGATTTTTTGCAAGCTGAATTTGAGAAGCCTTATTTCAAAGAATTGTCGGAATTTTTGCATGAAGAATATGAAAGCAAAACGATTTTTCCGCGGAAAGAATTAGTTTTCCGTGCATTTATGACCGACCTAAATGACGTGAAGGTTGTGATACTTGGACAAGATCCATATCACACTCCGGGCGCGGCGGAAGGCTTGGCTTTTTCGGTGCCAAATTCGCAGCCAATCCCGCCATCACTTATAAATATATATAAAGAAATTGACTCGGATATCGGGCATCATAATAATCCGACTGGACATCTCAAGAACTGGCAAGACCAAGGCGTGCTACTACTTAATACTGTACTAACTGTGGAAGCGCATAAGGCCGGTTCGCATCGTGGGAAAGGCTGGGAAACTTTTACTACGGAAGTGATTAAATATTTGAATGAAAATAGGGAGCATTTGGTGTTTCTTTTGTGGGGCAGAGACGCCAGAAATAAAAAGACTTTGATTGATACCTCGAAGCATTTAGTTTTGGAAGCTCCGCACCCATCACCACTATCCGCATACTCTGGATTTTTCGGATGCAAACATTTCTCGAAAGCAAATGATTATTTAATCAAAAACAATCAGAAGCCAATAAACTGGTAAAAGTGGATATAGTAATTTTTGGGAGAGTAACCTTGGGCTAGCGCCCTTGAGCGCTCTCCCAAAAATTTGCTATATCCACTTTGCTAGTCTGTTGTATTCTTCTGTATCTTTTGGATAAGAGTCTAATATATCTTCGATATAAGTTTTGCCATTCGTAAGATTTAGAGTTTGCACTTCTGGCATGGAAGACAATAAACGAATCACTGCTTCGTCCGTTTCAACATTTGTCATTGACTTTGAAGGGTCAGTAGAGTGAGAATGGACGCGGAGCTCGCGATAAACAAATCTTTTGATACCGGCCTGAAGGCAGTGTTTGAGGCAGTTGTCACAAGTAGCAACGCGGTTATAAATCGTACAACCCTCAAGGTCTTGGCGAGCGTAAATCATCGCGTTCATTTCGGAATGAATTACAAAACGATATTTCATTGGGCGCTCGGAAAGCGTCATTTTGGACTCGTCGGCACCACGAATGAGGCCATTAAATCCGACAGAAACTACACGTTTGTTTTTGTCTACAATTACACATCCCATTTGGCTGGATGGGTCTTTGCTTTTAAGCGCAACCGTTTCGGCAATTTTTAGGAAATAATCATCCCATTCTGCTTGTGTTGTACTCATTTTTCCTCCAATTCTTCTCTATTATAGCATGAAAGGGGACGGTGGGGGTTGTAATTTTTGCTGAAATGTGACTATAATCCGCCATCAAATTAAAAAGGAGAAAAATGCGAGGTAAAATTAAACTCACTAAACGCGGTGGGCGCAAATCAAAAATCAAAATCAGGTACCTAGGATTAGCGCTAGCAGTATGTGGTGCGAGCGGAATTTCGCGGTCCTTAGCGCAAGCGGAAAGCTGCCCGGATGTGCGGTTAGTGTTTGCACGCGGTTCTGGCGAAGCGCGCGAAACGGATCAAAACTATTTGTCGTGGAAAAATAGTATCGAAACCAAACTAAAAACTACCGGCCTAAAATATGACTTTATCGATTTGGATTATCCAGCGGTCGGGATTAATAATATCACTGTTTTGATTGGTGCAGCGGTCGGTGCGGGTGAGGCATATGCATTTGGCGATAGCGTGAATGAAGGCGTAGCAAAACTAGTTAGCATGGTAAATAGTGGAGCGTGCAGCAATACCCGTTATGTGGTTGGTGGTTATTCGCAGGGCGCGATGGTAATATCAAAAGCACTAAAGAGTTTGAATGCAGATAAGGTGATATATGCGGCGACTTTTGGCGACCCGAAGATTTATTTGCCGGAAGGGGCGGGGATTATACCGCCGGCCTGTCGTGGTGATAATTTGTCGGATTATCGTATGTATGTGCCGGATTGCCAGGCGTACAAAGGATTGCTCGGTTCCTATGAACCGTATGAGCCAGAAAACTTCATTGGTAAACTTGGTACGTGGTGCAATAAAGGTGATATTTTCTGTAGTAGCCATTTTAATATTTCAAACCATGTGGCTTATGTAGCGGACGGATTGTACGAAGATGCTTCAAAAGTAATTTTTGATAAAGTTACTAAATCGTTTGGGATTGAAAACCATATTTCATCCATGCATGATACCGCGATTTTGATTGATTCAACTGGTTCAATGATGAATTTGATTGAAAAATACAAAGCCGAGGCGCTAAGACTGGCAAAAGAAACTTTGGATAGTGGCGGGCGCGTGGCGCTGTATGATTATCGCGATCTCCATGACCCATACCAACCAGTGGAGCATTGTAGTTTTGAGACATGCACCCTAGAGATTTTTACGAACGAGTTAAATAGCATTAGTGTTGATAATGGCGGCGACATTCCAGAATCGTTACTTTCTGCCTCGTTTCATATGATGCAAAACCTGACGTGGAGACGTGGAGCGACAAAATCCGTAGTGGTACTTACTGATGCAAATTTTCTTTCGCCAGACCGCGATGGGATAACTTATGACCAAGTGGTAGCACTAAGTAAAAGCATCGACCCGGTGAATTTTTACATTATTACAAATCCCGAAAACGAAGCTGATTATTTGCCGCTTGCAAATAATACTGGCGGCAAGGTGGTAACGAATTTTAATGAGCTGAGTTTGCTCACGGATTATATTATGGAACGATACGATAGTTTGCCACGCGTAGAAGAGACTAGTGCCGACGAAAAACCTGAGCTTGCCGTGACTAACGTGGAAGAGATTTCTAGTACGGAGGCAAAAATTAGTTTTGAGACTGACGCCGAGCATGTAATTGTGGTAGTGAATGATGCGGTGCTTGGCGTGACGACAGAGCGCGAAATTACAATTAGCGGGCTACGCGGAGGTAGTGTGATGCTCGTTCCTATGAAGAATAACGTGCGTGGAGATGGTGCGGTGGTAGAGCTTGGTGGAAATGGGTTTAGTAATATCTTGGTGCCGCTAGCGCCAGACACTGGCAGGGTATAAAAAAGGCCCGAAATATTTTCGGGCCCCTCTTTTAGGAGATCCTTTCCACATCTGCAAACGTGATCGGGTCTGAGCTATACAATTCAGTCAGGCTTTCACATTTGGCAAAAAGTATATTGCCGGCGTCGTCTGCATAAACTTGTTTTGCATTTTCATCATCTGAATCTGCAAACATTACGACTTCGTCTGTAGTGTAGTCCCATTGGCCGTCGCCATTGACGTCCAATAGGGAGTATTTGTTCCCGTCCGTTTCGGTCCATGTTAGAATCACGGCCGTCACTTCTGGGTCTTGCCCAGCTTTCTGCTGATCCTTGACTTTTTCTAGGCCTAGCATTGAGTGCCGAACTTTGTGTTCAATTCCTTCGTAGTCCGAAGGGGCGTCATTCAAGCCTGGCGTAAAGACCAGCGTCGTTGTGTGAAATGACGAACCATCCTTTAAGGTATAGTTTGTCCGAACTTCCACCTTTACACCCGGCGTGATGGTCTCGGCAATCAGCGTCGACTCATTTTTGACCGACGCGGTCAAGTTATCTAACCTCGGTGGCTCTTCGGCCTCTTCTTTAAATAACTTAAACTCCGGAGTGGGCAGTTTAATTATACCCTTGTCCATCAATATTACGACAGTCACAGTCGTAATAAGGCACACCCCAAACACGCCAGCCAACAATCTGGCTAACTCTTTTTTTGTAAAAAATAGCATTTCCAAACACCTCCTTTTAATGTACAACAATAATGTATTGTTATACCACACTTCTCTATAAAAGTCAATGTTTACCCCTAGACAAGCGACGTGGATAGTGATATAATAATCGTTATGATTTTAAACAAAGATAAGATAAGGAATGTGGCGATCATTGCGCACGTCGACCACGGCAAGACCACCCTGGTAGACGGGCTTCTTAAACAGTCCCATACTTTTCGTGATAATCAAGCCGAAATGAGCCAAACTCTCATCATGGACTCAATGGATCAGGAACACGAGCGCGGTATTACAATCACCGCCAAACAAACCTGTGTGTATTACGACGATTACAAGATTAATATTATTGATACCCCGGGCCATGCAGATTTTTCTGGCGAGGTGGAACGTACTCTAAATATGGCAGACGGCGTGCTTCTAATTGTGGATGCCCAAGAAGGCCCAATGCCACAGACTAAATTCGTTTTGCAAAAGGCTCTTGATTTGAAGCTAAAACCAGTTGTAATTATCAATAAAATTGATAAACCTGCGGCTCGTATCGACGAAGTATTATCTGAGGTGGAAAGCTTATTCTTGGAGCTCGCAACTGATGAATCTCAACTAAATTACCCAGTATACTATGCAATTGCACGCGAAGGGCGCGCCGGTAAAACTACTGATTTAGACAATGATCTCCATGTAATTTTTGAATCTATTATTAATGATATTCCAGCTCCGTCTGTAGATCCAGATGCCGAATCTGCGCAACTACTCGTGGCAGCGCTTGCGGCTGATAATTACCTTGGTAAATATTGTATTGGCAAGATTTTCCGTGGCAAACTCAAGAAAAACCAGAGTATCAAGATTCTTCACGGCGACACCGTAAAAACCAGCAAGATTGATAATTTGTTTGTCTATAAAGGTCTCGGCAAAGAAGAAGTCACGGAGGCGATCGCTGGCGATATCGTCGCAATTACTGGTGCTACTGAGGCGAATATTGGTGACACAATCGCTACCGGTGACAACCCAGAAGCTCTTCCCACGATTGAGCTTGAGGCGCCAACACTTTCTATTTATATCGGGCCAAACACCTCGCCACTCAAAGGTCGTGAAGGCGAGTTTACTACTTCACGCCAAATCGCCGAGAGATTGGAGCGTGAGCTAGAGACTAATATTGCTCTAAAAATTGAGCCGGATGGCCTTGGTTATAAAGTATCTGGCCGTGGCGAGCTACATCTATCTGTTTTGATTGAGACCATGCGCCGTGAAGGCTACGAGCTAGAAGCGGGCCGCCCAGAGGTGGTTTACAAGGAAATTGATGGTGTAAAATGTGAGCCGATTGAAAATCTTACCATTGAAGTTGCCCCAGAATTTGTAGGCGCTGTATCTCAAGAGCTTGGTGTACGCAAGGCCGAGATGAAGTCCCAAGAAATTACCTCTACTGGTGCAACCAGATTTGTTTACGAAATTTCTACTGCCGCTTTGATTGGTCTTCGTAATAGCTTACTTACCGCCACTAAGGGTACCGTGATTATGTCTAGTATCCCATCTGGTTACCGCCCATCTGAAGGCAAGTATAAGCCAGAAAGAAATGGTGCGCTCGTATCATTTGAAGATGGTGTCTCTACCGCTTATGCACTTGATGCAGCACAAGCTCGTGGTATTCTTTATATTCCACCACAAGTGCCGGTGTATCAGGGTATGATTGTAGGCTTGTCCAATAAAAAAGACGATCTCGACATTAATATCTGCCGCGAAAAACAACTCACCAATATGCGTACTCACGCATCCGATGGCGCAATTCAGCTTACTCCATACACTCAGCTTTCTCTTGAGCAATGTCTAGATTTTCTTCTAGATGACGAACTTCTCGAAGTTACCCCAAAGACTCTTCGCCTCCGCAAACGCCAGCTCGACCCAATCAAAAGAAAGCGCGAAAATCGTGTTAATTGATACGCATTGTCATCTGCACGATAGGGAATTCTTCACCGCCGAACAAGCCGAAGAAATGATTAAGCGTGCACATGAGAATGGTGTTAAAAAAATCATTTGCATCGGCACATCTCATGAAGATTCTTTAGCTGCGCGCGATTTTGCCGAGGCTCATGAAAATGTATTCTGGACCTACGGCATCCATCCGGAGAATGCGTCAAAGGAGGGGGTCCTGACCGATATATCGGCCACCCCCTCCCTCTCTAAGCTTGTCGGGATTGGTGAGGTAGGGCTAGACTATCATTATGATGGGTACGACAGGGATGCGCAGATAAAGCTTTTTCGTGAGATGTTGCAGCTAGCAAAAGATAATGATTTGCCCGTGTCTTTTCATGTACGTGAGGCTTTTGATGATTTCTTTGAAATCGTAAAAGATTTTCCAGAGGTGAAGGGCGTCGTGCACTCATTTACCGACAGCAAAAAGACCTTGAGGCGCATTCTGAATGAGACAAACTTCTATATAGGGGTGAATGGGCTCGCAACCTATTCAACTTTGCCAACCCCGCCCCTAGAGAGAATTTTGCTTGAAACAGATGCGCCCTTCTTGACTCCAAAGCCATTTCGTGGTATAATTAATGAGTGTGCTTATGTACGTAACATAGCTGAATGGCTAAGTGAAAAACTAGGCGAAAGTATAGAGGTCATAGAGAAGGAAACGACGAAAAATGGAGAAAGATTATACCGTATTTAATATTCCACATGCAGACAAATTAGAGCCTGCTGTTGTTTTTGTTGAAAAAGAAGAAGCAAAAGTCGAAAATATCATTGAAGAAAAACTTGAAGTTCGACCAGAACCAGAAGTAAAAGATATTTTCGAAGAGATCTATGACTCTAATACTGATGAAGTTTGTGATTTTTATGATGAATTAAATCGAATTGCAGAGGAGCTTGAGAAATGCCGTTTAAGAAATTGTTAAGCCCATTCAATGTTTTGATGCCAGAGGCACCAATTCCAAGGCATTATTCCAATAAGTTTACTTATGACGAATTGGTAAACGTAGAAAGCGACTATGGTCGCACGCTTTTTGGGCCAATTCCTGAGGGGCATCAACGCGAATTCTTTGAACACCGTAAGAATATTTGGATTTGGCACGAAAGTTGGACTGATATCTCTGGACAACTGATTGATCAGACTATCCGCTATGAAGTGCGTCCTGCCGGCGTATATAAGAAAGTCGCGGGGCAAAACTACCAAAAAATCGACGGCAAAGAGCTTGAAAACTTCGTTTCTGCTGCAAAGATGTACTACAAGCTGGTAAAAACCAATTTGTATAATTAAAGTTTTTTGTTACAATTAGCTTATGAATAAGAAAAAATTCTCGCTAATTGTTTTTATTATCGGACTATTTGCTTTGGTTGGTGGCGCTACCGCGCTAATCCTGAGTTTTGTTTTGAAGCCAAATATGCGAGATGCGGAATACCTTGTAGAAATCGGGCAGTGGACCGAGAATGATGCGGAGGGTGTAATTTGGAATTTCACTGAAATCGGCAAAGGTAAGCTTACTACCAATAATCATATTAATGATTATGACTTTATCTGGGCGATAGATGGTGATACTCTAAAAATTGAGACCAAGTGGCTCTATGATTTAAATGATGAATACACCTACAAGATTGATCAAGGGGAAAAGACTTTGACTCTTACTTCCGGTGAAGAATCATTTACTTTTTCAGCTAACGTCGAGCTCGACACCGCAGGTAGCGTTGATACCGAGGTTACTGAGGACAACTAATTCATCATCTGGGATCATATGAGTGGCGTGGAATTCTGCGCCACTTAATTTGTCTAGGCTCTCAAGAGCTTTCTTGGCCATTGGATTGGTGGTGGAACAGATAGAGAGTGCAATCAAGACTTCGCCGAGTTTTAGATAAGATTCTTTGAAATTGGAGGTCTTGTTTTTTACTTCTAAAATTGGTTCGAGTACGGCTGGGGCAATTAAATCTACTTCGTCCGGAATCTTAGTAATAACTTTGAGGGCGTTTAACATGGTGCTAGAAATTGGGGAAAGGTAGCCGGTTTTTCGGCCCACTACGTATTTTTTGTCCACTTGGATACAGGCACTTGGGAGATTGCCAGACTGCTCGCGTTTCATGTCGGCACATTCTGCCACGATACGGTCGCCTTCACTGATGTTTAGCTCGTTCATTAGAAGCTTGATGCGTTCTGGCACGTCTTCGGTAACGGTGCCTTTTTTGAGGTCTACAAGTGCGCGATAATAGCGACGAATTATTTCGTCTTTGGCGGCACGCTGCACGGCTTTGTCGTCCGTAATACACTCGCCAATCACGTTTACGCCCATGTCGGTAGGGGAATAATAGATAGTTTTGCCAGTGATACGAGTTAAGATTTCTTTTAACACCGGGAAAGTCTCGAGGTCGCGGTTGTAATTAACGGCTGGAACGCCATATTTTTCTAGGTGGAAGTAGTCAATCATGTTTTTGTCGGCGAGGTCGGCAGTGGCAGCCTCGTAGGCAATGTTGACAGGGTGCTTGAGAGGCAGACTCCAAACAGGGAAGGTCTCGAACTTGGCATAGCCTGCATTAACCCCACGCTTGGATTCGTGATAAAGCTGAGAGAGGGAAGTCGCAAGTTTGCCGGAGCATGGACCAGGAGCTGATACTACTACGAGCGGCTTGGTGGTCTCGATGTAAGGATTCGCGCCGTAGCCCTCGTCTGATACGATGGTATCCACATCGGTAGGATAGCCTTTGGTGAATTTATGGAAATACGGCTTAATTTTGTAGTCTTCTAGTTTCTTTGCGAAGTCTTCGGCTTTTTTCTGGCCGTCAAAGAGGGTGATAACTACGGAATTTACCGTGATGCCTTTACTACGCAAGAATTGAATTAGACGCAGCACTTCGGTATCGTAGGGAATCATATGGTCGGCACGGATTTTGGATTTTTCGATAGCATTGGCGTTGACGCAGAGAATTACTTCGGCGTTGTCTTTTAGCTCTTGAAGGAGACGGATTTTGAGATCTGGCAAAAATCCCGGGAGAGTGCGCGCAGCGTGTTGGTCGTCTATTAGTTTGCCGCCAAACTCGAGATAGAGCTTGTCGAACATCTTAATTCGCTGGTTAATCTTCTTTTTCTGAATTTTTAAGTATTTTTCGGCATCAAAACACTTTTTCACCGTAGACCTCCTTTTATATTTTTATTTTAACACAAAAAAATAAACCCTGGATTAAATCCAGGGTTCATCGGCAAATCACACAAACTATACGCATTTTTTAACTTTGATAATTGTAATGATACTGAGTGGCAAGAAGATTGCCATAGTGGCGAGTAGGCTAAATTCCAAGCGAACGTCTGCTGCCAGGCCGATTAGCCAGACCGATGGGATGTAGAGTAAGTCTGAGACCACTCTAGAAAGCGACAAGACCGAAGTTTGTTCGCTAGGTTTAGTATATCTTTGAACCATCGGGCTGTGCGTGCCTGCCACCCATCCCTGAACTATACCCATCAAGCCGTAGAGCCAGACCGTAACAATATTGATGTTTATACCCATTACGAGCATACTTACACTCATCAATACTGCTGGTACGATTAGGACCTGACTGTCACTCATCTTATGACTAAACCTTCTTGCAAATTCAGCACCAAACATTGCCATGGTGGCGTTTATCGCCCATGCTAGCGACACAATAGCAAGCGGTACACCGGCTTGCATAAATAGTGGTGTAGCTATCCATATGATGCCGTGGGTCATTTCACGGCCCACCGCATAGGCAAGGATTCTCCAACGGAGAGGCTTGTTTTTTAATGCCGCTTTTGTCACTCGCACCATGTCTTTGACCGGGTCTTTGTGTACTGGAATAAGCTTTTCACTATCGTCTTTGATAAATAAACTAATGATCGCGCCCGCAAATTCAGTTACGCTAGAAAGTGCGATGGCAAGACGAAGATCTATTGCGCCAATCGGACCACCGAGCGCAAGCAAGATGATTGTACAGGCGAATTTTGCTACCTGAAGCTTGGCAGTTTTTGTTTTCAGGATACGGTGCTCTTTTTCACCGGTTGCGACTGCCAGTTTGCCAGAAAAATGTTTAAGCAAACTCTGGTCAACACCTCCGCTAAGAGCGGATGCTACACCAAGAATGGTTTCGCAGATTACTGCGCCA
>JAZNDC010000029.1:0-64745 GCA_045587885.1 Candidatus Nanosyncoccus sp.
GACACAAGGCTCTTCAGGCCTCTGCTCTACCAGCTGAGCTACAGAGCCATCACCACGAAACTATTATACCAAATAATCTATTTTTTGCAAACCTTTTGTTTCTTTGCATACGCGAGGTAGTACCCGCCGCCCACGAGCAACGCACCACCCACGATATTTCCAAGTGTTACCGGCAAAAGATTGTACACCAAGAACCCACCAAAGTTTAGTGGCCCGCCAGCTACTCCATGAAGCATATTTTCAAAAATCCCAGCCGGCACATAAAACATATTCGCCACCGAGTGTTCAAACCCGCACAAGACAAACAGCATGATTGGGAAAAACACCGCAAGAATTTTGCCGCTCACAGTCTTGGCACCAAACGCCATCCATACGGCAATACATACTAAGAAGTTGCAAAGCACCCCACGTAGAAACGCTTCGCCCATCCCCATACTCACCTTAGCATTTGCAGTAGCCACCACGGTCTCAGAAATATTATCAAACACACCAGAAAGCACCACGATCAATGCTACTAGCATCGCGCCAATCAAATTTCCCAAAAACACAAATGCCCAGTTTTTCAGCATACTAGCAAAATTAATCTTTCCCTTCGCAAGCGCGATACTCATAAGGTTGTTGCCAGTAAAAAGCTCGCTCCCTGCAATTACCACCATCGCAAGCCCTGCCGGGAAAATACAAGCTCCAGCAATTTTGCCGCCATAAACATTCCCGAACGTCGCCGCCACGCCAGCTAGCGCGATGAACGCACCCGCAAACATCCCGAGCACTATCATTTTCCATATTGGCATACTAGCCTTACTCTCGCCCACACTTACAGCCACCTCTGCAATTTCATCTGGTTTATACATATACCTCCTAACTTAATTTAAGTATACTACAAAAATCTCTGTTATTGTATAATAAAGGAATGAAAATTGGATTCTTTGATTCTGGCATCGGCGGCACATCTGTGCTAAACGCCGTAAAAAACCTCCTCCCAAACGAGGAGTATAAATATATTGCCGATAGCAAAAACTGCCCATATGGCGAAAAATCAGACGAAGAATTAAAGGCAATTGTTTCCAAAAATACCGAAGAACTAATCAACTGGGGCGCAGAAATCATCGTCATTGCTTGCAATACCGCCACTACTAAATGTATTGGCTACCTGCGTGAAAAATACCCAAACGTAAAATTCGTCGGCACCGAACCAGCTATTAAACTCGCCGCCGAATCGGGTGCCAAAAACATTCTAGTCATGGCCACACCTGGCACCATCGCGTCCGAACGCACCAAATCGCTTCTAGACGATTACAAAAAACCAAATCAAAACATTACTCTACTTGCTTGTCCAGGCCTCGCCGACACCATAGAAGAAAACCTTGAGTCAAAAAATTTTAATATCATAATTGAAAAACTTAACATTATGTTTTTAGATCTTAATAAAAATCAGTTTTTTCCAGAGGTAATTGTTCTTGGCTGTACACACTATTCATTAATCAAACCACAAATTCAGTCTTTCTTCCCTTCCGCAAGGCTCATAGACGGAAACGACGGCGTCGCACGTCGTGTAAAAGAATTAATCCAATAAAAAAATCCCCCTCGCATGAGGGGGACTTTTAAATTGTTACTTATCGCTGTTTTTCTTGACGATAGCTTTGATAATTTCATATACAAAGCGGTACCAAATAAGTTGGCCGACAGCAACTTTGAGGAATTCCCAGAAGCCATATGGAGCTGAGAAGAGCTCAAATGAAGCAATCAAAGTCTTGATGGTCATGTACCAGTAGACAATCATTGCAAGATCGAGGGCAAAGTTGCCACGAAGTAGGAAGAAACCTTTGGTATCTTTTGCCACATCGCGCTTCTCGCCACCTTTGATAACAAAGGTGAATACAATCCAAAGACCAATTGCACCAATTGCACCAAGGATTACGCTTGCATATTCCCAGCCACTAGGACCAGCTGCAGCAGTTGTTAATGATGATAGAGAAGATAGTAAACTATCCATTATATAACTCCTTTAGTTATTATTAGCTTAATTTTAGCATAAATAATTAATTTTTGTAAAGATTTTTATTATAATATATTCATATGAATAGAGTACCGCTCGCGGAGCGTATGCGCCCAACCAAACTTTCCGAAGTGCTCGGTCAGTCCGAGATTATTGGAGATGGCAAAATCTTGACCGAAATCGTCAAAAAAGGCGAGCCAGTAAATTTAATCTTTTGGGGCCCACCTGGGACTGGCAAAACTACTCTCGCCCGTATTCTAGCAAAAGAATTCAAAGCAGATTTTATCGAAATCTCAGCTGTAACAGCCGGCAAGAAAGATATCGAAGATGTGGTCGAGCGCGCCAAAGTCAACTGGAATCTAAAAACCCGCACCGTATTATTCGTAGATGAAATTCATCGTTTCAACAAAGCTCAGCAAGACGCATTTTTACCACACGTCGAATCTGGCCTTATCATCCTAATTGGCGCTACCACCGAAAACCCATCCTTTGAAGTTATTTCCCCACTTCTTTCCCGCTCCCGTGTTGTAGTCGTAAAACCGCTCAATAAAGCCGCAGTTACAGAAGTATTAAAACGTGCTATCAAATCCGAAAAAGCCACTAAGCGCGTTTCTAAAAAAGCCATCGATCTTTTAGCCGAACTTTCCGGTGGCGACGCCAGAAGTGCACTTGGAGATTTGGAATTGTCTCTTTCCCTTGCCGACAAAATCGATGAAAAAATCGTAGAAGAAGCCGCCGGCAAAAAAATGCCTGGTTACGACAAAAAAGGCGACAATCATTACGATACGATTTCTGCTTTTATCAAATCCATGCGTGGTAGCGACACCGACGCTGCGCTTTATTACCTCGCTCGTATGGTTCAAGCTGGCGAAGATCCTAAGTTCATCGCTAGACGCATGGTTATTTTTGCCTCCGAAGATATCGGCCTCGCTGGAAACGGCGCCCTCTCACTAGCTACTGCTTGCTTCCAGGCCGTAGAACGTGTAGGCATGCCAGAATCTGGTCTTATCCTCGCGCACACTTGTATCGCTTTGTCTAAATCTAAGAAAAACCGCGACTCTGCCGACGCATGGTACAAAGCTCTCGACATCGCCAAAAAAACTATGGGCGAACCAGTACCGACTTGGCTTCGAAACGCTCCAACCAAACTCATGAAAGACCTCGGCTACGGCAAAGGCCAACAATGGACTTCCGGCTTTCATCTAGACAAGAACTATCTCCCAGACTCAATCAAGAACGAGCGCATTTTCAAGAGCAGTAATAAATAGTTTTAGGATAGCGCTCAAGGGCGCTAGCCCAAGGTTACTATCCTAAAACTATTTATTACTACTCATCAAGAAATGCACCAGATTGCCTATTCCAGAGTTTAGCGTATTCACCGTTTTTAGCAAGAAGCTCTTTATGTGAGCCTTGTTCTACGATTTTTCCATCCCGCAAAACCACGATTCTATCTAGCCCCGCAATCGTAGAAAGTCTATGTGCCACCACGATAGAAGTCCTACCCTCCATCAAGTTTGAAAGTGCCGCTTGTATTGCAGCCTCAGACTCAGAATCCAGTGCCGAAGTTGCCTCGTCTAATACCAAAATTGGCGCATCTTTTATGATTGCGCGTGCAATCGCAATTCTCTGCCTTTGTCCACCAGAAAGTTTTACACCACGCTCACCCACAAGCGTATCGTAACCATTCGGAAGATTCGCAATAAACTCATCCGCACTAGCTAGCCTTGCCGCTTCGTATACTTCTTCATCCGTAGCATCCGGTCGCCCATAAGCAATATTTTCAAAAATCGAACGATGAAACAGCGATGATTCTTGTGGCACATATGCAATCGCCTCGCGCAAACTATTTTGTGTTACGTCATGAATGTTTTGTCCATCAATATAAATCGCCCCTTCATCAACATTAGCAAATCTCAGAAGTAGTTTTGTTAAAGTAGTCTTTCCAGAACCACTCACACCCACTAAACCTACCCTTTCACCCGGCTTAATCATCAAAGAAAAATTCTCAAAAATCGCTTCTTTTGCATTCTCATGTTTAAATGAAATATTGTCGAAGTTTACTTCCGCATCAATTACAACCATTTTCTTTGCGCCCGGCATATCCACTACATCATCTGGTGTATCTAATATTTCCGTCATTTCTTTTGCATCTCCAAAAATTCGATTCATAGTTTTAAAAATCGAGTGAATATTCCATAGGTCACCAGTTAGCATAGAAGTATAATTCACAATTAAAATCAAAGTAGCCAAAGAAAACGAAAACCAACTTCTGCCAAACATCATAAGAACGATGATTAAAGCATTCATCAAAAGAAAAATCGTATCAAAACAATAGTTCCTCTTCGTATCAGCCTTCAACACTTCATAAGAAGAGTTGAATACTTCTTTTTGCCACTTAGCAAATCTTTTATGTTCAAAATTTTCCCTCGCATAGCTTTTTACCGAGACAATATTAGTAATCGCATCAGAAAGCTGCCCAGTCCTCTTATTAGACATTGATGCTTCACGTTCATTCAGTGGGCCGATTTTTTTAGACCACCAAGTAGCAACCACAATAAACACAGCCATAAAAACTAAAATACAAACAGCGTAAAGTGGGGCCCGCGGAAACATAATAATCATTATAATAATCACATCGATTATTACTGGTGCAACATTCCAAACCATTTGATCCATAAAATTTTCATACGAACTTATAAACTTATTTACCTGTGATACAAGAGAACCTGAAAATTTATTTGTATGAAACTGCATTGATTGTGCCTCAATCGTGTCAAAGCATTGTAGGCCTAAATCATACATTGTTTTAATCTCCATCTTCCAATGACACCAAAGTCTAATTGGACCCACAATATGTTCTCGTAATATTTCAACTCCCAAAAACAACAAACCTAGTGGCATAATCGCACCAACAGTTTCTTCATTAGAAAGACCTTGTGACATAATGTCCAGCATATGCGCCAAAATCATCGGACTAAAAATACGAAGAATAACGCTAACGGGAGTCAACAAAAAGTTAACAGTTGTATACAACTTATATTTCTTATTGGCTTTCCAATAATAATGCAGTGTACGCTTATAAATCTTATTTTTTGCCATAACTAAATTTTAACATATACGCTTAGCACTATTCTTCTAGGAATGCTCCGCTTTGTCGACCCCAGAGCTTGGCATATTCACCGTTTTTAGCAAGAAGCTCTTTATGCGAACCTTGTTCAACAATTTTTCCATCACGCAAAACCACGATTCTATCAAGCCCTGCAATCGTCGAAAGCCTATGCGCCACCACAATAGAAGTTCTGCCTTCCATCAAATTTGAAAGTGCCGCTTGTATTGCAGCCTCAGACTCAGAATCCAGTGCCGAAGTTGCCTCGTCTAATACCAAAATTGGCGCATCCTTTAATATTGCTCGTGCAATCGCAATCCTCTGCCTTTGCCCACCAGAAAGTTTTACACCGCGCTCGCCCACAAGCGTATCGTATTTATCCGGCAACTGATCAATAAACTCATCCGCATTTGCAAGTCTTGCTGCTTCATACACTTCTTCATCCGTAGCATCCGGCCGCCCATACGCAATATTTTCAAAAATCGAACGATGAAAGAGAGACGATTCTTGTGGTACATACGCAATTGCCCCGCGCAAGCTTTCTTGCGTCACATCACGCACATCTTGTCCATCAATCCTAATCGCACCATCTTTTACATCATCAAAACGAAGCAATAATTTCGTCAAAGTAGATTTACCAGAACCAGAAACACCCACAAGGCCAATTCTTTCACCTGCCGATATATTTAGACTAAAGTCCTTAAATAACTTATCTCTACTCTTTTCATGCTGAAAAGAAATATCGTCAAAACTAATCACCGCATCAGTCACCACGATAGGCTTATCAGTTTTATCATCAATGATATATGGCATATCAAGAATTCCTACCATCTCCTTGGCATTACCAAGAGATTTATTGATATTTCTTAGAATATGATTAATCGTCCATACGTTTGAAAGCAGACTGTTTGATACTGAATACAAAAGCACGAGATTTGCTATGCTTAATCCAAATACACTGTGACCCATCACAATCATTATAATTAGCGCTACAAAGGTTAACATATTTACAAAATTCATCGAAAAATTTCGGTAAAACGACACTTTTGCAGTCAAAAATGTAGCATTCCTAGTACGAGCAGTTGCTTCGCCAAATCTTCTCTTTTCAAATTTCTCACGAGCATAAGACTTCACACTCATCACATTCGTAATTGAATCCGCAAGTTGCCCCGTTTGCTTGTTTTCTGCATCTGCCATTTTTTCATCAACATAACGGGTCTTATAATATGTAACAAACGCAACTGTCATATAAATCGTAATGTAGATGAAAAGGATAATTGCAAATGGCCAACAAATAACTGCCGCAGTACCAATCGAGAAAAGTACAGTTAAAATTAACGGGAATATATCCCACACAAACCCAGATTTAAGTGAAATAAACGCATTTGGTAATTTATTCGCCGCAGAAGTTATTGAACCCGAAAATCTATTATTATGAAAAGTCATTGACTGATTAATTACTGCTTCAAATGCTAGTTTTGACAAATATTCACCACCAAGCGCATCGAGCGACCAATCCAACCAATCAATTATACGAAGTACAAAAAGATTATTGATAGCTGCAGGAATCAAGGTCGTAAGAAGAAGTCCTACATAATTCGCAATATCATAATCCCCCTCCGATAATTGCCCAAGAATTCTAGAAGTACCATACGGCACAATCACATTTGCCGTAAAAATCCAAATCGGAATAACTAAAAGAATCAAAATAGTGCGCACTTTGTACTGCATCAACGCTTTCCAAAAATAATACAATGTGCGCCGAACGCTTCCTTTACTTTTATTTTGTTTCATAAGATATATTATACTACAATTCTATTTCGCACTCCTACACTTCGCTTGGAGTGCATTTTCAGTTTAGGAGAACGGGGAACAAGCCGG
The DNA here is from genome assembly GCA_045587885.1 of Candidatus Nanosyncoccus sp. Taxonomy (GTDB): domain Bacteria; phylum Patescibacteriota; class Saccharimonadia; order Saccharimonadales; family Saccharimonadaceae; genus Nanosyncoccus. Next base: position 6,984 of record JAZNDC010000029.1, read on the forward strand.
AAAAGGTATAACTCGACTCCTTCAGTAACTACTGAGCTATACAACGTACAGAAATACCGCAACTACGATCGACAGAATTCTGTGGATTAATAAAATACGTATCTGCACTCAGATAGTCCATAGAATAGCTAACGGCGTATGTAGATGACCAAAACATACCAGAAACACCCAAATTAGTCATCGAACCGCGATAGAGTTTGCCCGAGAGAGGAAGACGTAGAGCTTTTCTAATGTTTAAATAATCCGTCCGATTAGTAATGTAGCTATCAGTACCGCCAGTAATGGCATTAGTTAGAGATTGATATTCGCCACTAGGACCATAAGACGGCAATCTCCAACCAGAAGGACAAATATCAGAAGAAGCATTACCAGATGGAGCACCCTCAGATGTGCCATCACCATAGCAGTAACTACCTGCCGAGGCCGCACAATAGTTGTAGTGGCCACCTACTTTCCAATGTCCAGCATGAACTTCTGGAGTCAGCGGATCATCCATGTCATATTCAGGATGATCAGGATCAGAGTAATGGGTCGCCTCTATTTCTTTATTTGCCATATTCACTAACGGGGCAGAATAGCTATAATCACTAGTCCAGTTGGCGACACCAGCAGTGGCATAGTTTCCATCAGGATCCGTAGATGGATTACGCGAAGTAGTCCCTTTGAGATAGCCTAAAGCAGCTGCATCAGCATTTGTATTATCGGCAGTGAGATTATTAAGGACCGTAGAATTAGTGAGATCTAGGGCTAGGTTATCTAGTAGCCAACATTTATTATCTGCAAGTTTGCCAATATGGTAGATGGTATTATCACGAGTATCATATACTTCTATCACGTCACCTATTACTGTGGCATTACTACAAATAGTAGAAGTCATGTCTTGCATGGCATAGTACTGCTTGCCGCCAATGGTAGCTTTGGTTTTGCCTGCGTTTTGGTAGGCTTCTTCCAAGCCACCAGGAAGTGGATTAGCAGTCATTTGGAAGTTGATGGTGGTAGAATAAGTACCTGGTACTGTGTTTAAATCTAGTTTAGAAGCTAGAGCGATAGTAGTAGTATCTCCTCCACTAGCATTATTTGCTGTGGTTTTCTTTACTTGTTTTGTAGTTTTCATAGCATTGAAGTTATTACCAGTGCCTATTGCTACACCATAGTGGTTTAGTACACTAGAATCTGTAGATGCTTCAAATGTAGCTGCGGAGATACCATCTTGGGTTTCTGCGAGAGTTGGGATAGTTGGGTTTGTGCCTGTAGTTGGATTTATGGTATTAGATGTAAGGTCTACATTACTAGTTCCCATTACTAGTGTGTATCCATAGGCATTGTTAGTAGCAGAAGTTACTGTGAAGTTAGCAGAATTATATGCACCCTGTGTTTTTGGAGTAATACTGAAGTTTACTGTATTAGAAGATAGAGCTAGAGTGAGAGATGGATTTACTGTGATAGAGAAATCTACATCATTAGAATCTGCAAATACATTAGTATTAATATATAGTCCAGCAAGAAGAATTGCTGGGAGCACAAGAAGTGATGATTTGTATGACCTTAACATAAGCTTATTATAACACCACCGGAGCATTTGGCAATAGTAAAAAAGATGCTATAATTATATCTATGGAAGATATTGTTAGTTTATGCAAACGCCGCGGGTTTATATTCCCTGGCTCAGATATTTATGGCGGTTTTGCCGGTACTTGGGATTTTGGTCCACTCGGCGTCGCCCTCAAGAAAAAAATCATGGATGAATGGTGGAATTATTTCGTTGAGCAAAACGACAATATCTATGGCGTAGACGCCGCTATTCTTATGAACCCAAAGACTTGGGTCACTTCCGGCCACACTGCTACATTTGCTGATCCTTTGGTAGAATGCAAAGAATGTAAATCTCGCTTCCGCGCAGACAAAATCGCCGACGGTATTTCCGAATCTGTTACCACTGAAGAATTCCTTGCTACCCATACCAAATGTCCGGTTTGTGGCAAAGAAAACTGGGGTCCAATCCGCAAATTCAACATGATGTTTTCTACACACGTAGGCGCAGTCCTTCCAGACGATGATGCTGAAATTGCCGAGAAAAACATCGCTTACCTTCGCCCAGAAACTGCCCAAGGTATTTTTACCAATTACAAAAATATCGTTGACACAATTTATCCAAATCTTCCATTTGGTCTTGCCCAGCAAGGCAAAGCTTTCCGTAACGAGATTAGCCCTCGCGACTTTATCCTCCGCGACCGCGAATGTTCACAAATGGAAATCGAATATTTTGTCCACCCAAATACATGGGAAGATAATTTCGAAATTCTTCGCAAGATGCAGCACGATTTCCTAGAAAATGTCATCGGTTTGAAACCGGAAAACATTCACGAACTCGAAGTCCCAGCCGAAGACCGCGCCCACTATTCTAAGCGCACTATCGACTTTATGTTTGACTATCCAAACGGCGAAGAAGAGCTCATGGGCCTAGCTTACCGCACCGACTTCGACCTTCAAAACATCGCCCGCGAGTCCGGCAAATCTATGGACTATCGCGACAAGGTCACAAACGAGGTATTTGTACCACATGTAATCGAACCATCCATTGGTGTGGAACGTTTGGTGCTTGCTGTGCTCTCCACTGCTTACACCGAAGACGAAGTAAACGGCGAAAAGCGCTTAGTATTAAAACTTCCAGAAAACTTAGCTCCATATCGCTTCTGTGTTTCCCCACTCCTCAAGAACAAACCAGAACTCGTAGAAAAAGCCAAAGAAGTTTATAACCTTCTTCGCAAAAAATATGGCAATGTTACTTGGGATGATTCCGGTAATATCGGCAAACGCTATCGCAAACAAGACGAAATCGGCACACCAAAATGCGTCGTTATCGACTTTGATACATTAGAAGACGGCACCGTCACAGTAAGAAATCGAGATACTACCGAGCAAACTCGCATAGCGATTGAAGAATTATAGGTAAATAAAAAAATACCCAATCGAGGAGATCCGGAGGCTGGCAAGCCGAGGACGAGCGCGCCTCGCCCGTGGCGACGGGCCGAGGCGACGCGCTCCGAGAGTGGGTATTTTTTATTTACCGCGTAGTTCTTTAAATGCTTCTTTTGCGCCTGCAGCGAAGCCTTTCATGGTTTCGCTGGCTTTAGCAGCTGGGTTATCATCAGTCCAACGCTGAATAGCAGCCTTGATGACTTTCTTTGCTTCAGCTACACCCTCAAATGCCTTTACTTCAGTAGTACCAGGCTTCTTGAGATCTTTGTAGTGATTGAAGTGGAATTCAATCTGCTTGATAGTCTGCTTTGGTAAATCTTCAAGAGAATTGTAAGCATCACCATTGTTGCGATCATCAGCAGGAACACAGATAATCTTGTCATCAACTTCACCACCATCTACAAATTTCATTACACCAAGAATCTTAGCCTTCATCCAAATGCCAGTAGTTAGTGGTTGATCAGTAATCATGAGAACATCAAGTTCATCACCATCTTCATCAATAGTTTGTGGAATAAAGCCATAGTTACATGGTTTTGCAAAAGCCATTGGCTCTACGCGGTCTAGCATAAAACAAGCATGCTCACGGTCCCATTCAATTTTGTGATTAGAGCCAGTAGGAATTTCAATCACTACATTTAGCTCACCATTTTCATAATCCCCCGGGGTCAAAACTTTATTAAAGTCTGCCATTAAAATCTCCTTTTTATCAGGTAATTATACCACAATTATTCGTCTTCCAAAGAATTAAGGTTTTCTACGGATTCCCTAATCATCGTCGTAGTTAAACCTTCAAATTCAGACTCAGCCAAATTAAATATTATATACGGACCACTTACAGTGATTTCTTTCACCCATTCCATCTCATCAGCATTTATTGTTTCCTTTACCCTACTAGAAACCTCATTACTTTTGAACTGATAAAACTGCTTTACAGCATCGATTTTTTCCCCAGAGTAATAATAAATCATGTATGTTTTTATAGGAGTATCCTCTTCTTCAAATTCTCCTCGGTCTACGAGTAACACTATCTTTTTATCGTCAGATTTAAAATAATCATCATTATAGACAGGGTTATTATTCATTACCACAAGAACAGCAACCACCACAATAAGCAATACAACAATCACTGCACTAAATATTGTTTTACCATTTATAAAACGCGGTCGTTTACTCATTTTTTCCTCCTAATGTTTATATTTTACCATAAAAACTATAATTTATTTAGACCACGCGCAACATGCAAAATAAGTGGCATCATGGTTTCAGTACCCTTGACTTTTGAAGCAGTCATCAAGCTGGTCGTTGTTATTAATCTCATCATCTTTATTTCGTTACTAGAAAATCTCCCCCCTTCTTTTTTTCTCAAAGCATCTTCCGAAAAATCCCACTCATATTCTCCATCCGGAACCAATAACTCGCCGTCCGCATCACGATACAAATTAATTTGCTCACCTGATGCTTTTAATAGATTTAGTAAGAACCACGACTCAATTAGACCAACACTAATTCCACAATCTATTGCGTTCAAAGTCTGGTCAGTAATTTTAAAAAAGTCAGGACTATCTGAATGCTCCGCCGCAAGACTAATTTTTTTCATAATAAATGCAGCAAGCTCCATCTTTGATAAATCCACCAAAATATTGCCATAAAATTTTTGCATTTTCGCACTCGTTATAATTCCGAATTCACTTTTTCCTTGATGTATGTTCATGTCTATAAGCGAAAACATCTCCACACTACCAGCTAGTTTTGATTTTTCTTTTCTTACTCCTTTTGCAATCGCCGATATTTTCCCAAGTGGCGTAATCAAATTCAAAATTCTATCCGCTTCACCGTAATTAGTACGTCTAAGCACATATGCATTGGTTCGAATATCCTTATTTTGCATATTTATCAGCATACCTTTTTATTTCATCTGGCATCATCGTATCTTTGCTAAGCACACCAACCACACCATAACCACTCAAATCTTTATCACTAAAATCAAGAGAACTCACCACAACCACAGGGATTTTAGCCGTATCAGAATATGAAACAAGTTCATTTAGAAAAGTAAAACCATCTGGACCAGTTAATAAAATATCGAGAAAAATCAAATCCGGCATATCATCATCAAGCGCATTCATCGCCTCGATCCCATTATCAAAAATACGCGTTTCTTTTTTTGTCGCGTTCGCAATGCATTTTGCCATCAAACGGTCATCATCAATTACGAAAATCATTTAGCCTCCAAACAAACTCGCTTGGCGACTTACTGGAACTTCCACATAAAAAGTTGTACCATCGCGATGTCTCACTGCGCCAACATTCGCATGCATATATCTAGAAAACTTCGAAGCAATATAAAGCCCAAGCCCAGACGAGCCAGGGCGCATCGCGATCGACAAAGGTTTTTCCACAAACCCCTGTTTCATTTCGCGCCAAACATCACTAGGCAATGCCGGGCCAAAATCACGCACTGATATCATTACTTTGCCACGTTTTTCTTTAACGGTTAGCTCCGAGCTACTGTCTAAATCAGAATAATGTATAGCATTCAAAAGAAAATTATAAATCACACTATATAACAAATCACGATTCGCCACCACGAGCCTTGCGCGATTCTTATATTTAATTTTTAATTGTTTCTTATTCTCTCTAAATAAATACCCGAGTTCATTTACCACATCATCACAGACTGCACGCACTGCCACCGGCTCCATTTCGAACAGTCCTTCTTCAAGTCGACGGATTTTCACTAAATCATTTACTTGTTTGATTGCGCGCTCAGATACATTTATCATTTCAGAACGAATCTGCTCTCCTTGTTCATCAAGGCCATCAAGAGCAAAGGCAAGCTGCCGCATTACAGCAAGCGGTGCTTTCAACTCATGCGCCGCCACCAAAATACCATTTACCTCCATCTCCATACCCCCATTATAACACAATCTAGGCGTTGAACTGGACAGTCTCTAGAAGCTTATCAAAATCTGCTTCAAAGAACACAGAATCAGTTTGCAGAACAGCAGTCTTATCGCGAATCTTAAAGATGACGATTATTCCATTTAATTCCGTATTTGGAATTGTGCCTTTATAACGGTTCGCGGTAATTCCAGAAGTAAGGGTCACAGATTCCATACTCAGAGTAGCATCTTTTCTATTCACATAGTTATCATACGACGAAGCAACGCTTTCAAAAGATTTGGTCAAAATCGAAACACGAAGCGCATTAATCGATTTATCCGATACAGCATCCACCTGAATAGGATTAAAATAAGCTTTAAAATCTCCACCTTTCGAGGCATCCGCAGCCACATACAAACTCCAAGTCTTTGGATATTGAAAGCTAAGCTGACCATAATCTACCGGGCCAGAGAAATTCTGGTATGGATACTTCTCACGCTCAAGGAATTCCTTTTCATCCAAAGTAGCTTGCTCATCACGCGCAGCAGCAGCGGCAACTGCCTTCTGCCCCTCAACATCAGTATTAACATCATTCCATTCCAACCACTTCCAAACGAATAGCCCAAAGAAAGTCACGGTTAAAATAGACAAAAAGACAATTACAATAATAAAGATAAGTGTACTATGATCCTTTTTTTCAACAGGAACAGTTGGAATAGTCTTTGGCGCAACTATAGACCCACCACCAGTAGGCATACTTGGCTGAGGCATAGCTTGCGGCATTTGATAATTATCCATAAGCACATTATACCACTATTTCGAAAAATCTTCAGCTAAAACTTCAATTTCGTTCTTGAGTTCCTTCAAATCCTTTTTTGTATCTTCCGCTAAAGCAATGGCTTCCTTGAATTTTTCTGGCGCTTCCTCAAGTTTAAACTCATCCGAATAAAACCAATCGGTTTTTTCGTCGAGTTCAGTTATTTTTTGATTTAATGATTTATTTTCTGTCATAGATTTCCTTTATTTCTGCATTAATCTCTTTACTAAATGTTGTAATTTTCACAACACTACCCGGAGATACTTTACCTGATAATATCGCATATCCTTGACGCAATACCTTTTCCGGATTCATTGCATCTAGTATCTTAATTCTTTGTTCAAGTTGAGTCTCCAATTGTTCAATTCTACTTAAAATAAAGTCATGAACCTTTATAATCTTCTCTTCATCATCATGAATACGAAGTTCAATTCTATTAATCACCAAATTCTTTACTTTAATTATCGTATCATTCAATCGTTCCTTTATCATTTCACGATCCGGAGTCAACATTTCGGCAGCATTGGAAGGCGTAGACGCTCTCACATCCGCCGCCAAATCCGCGAGCGACTCGTCTACTTCATGCCCAATGCCAGTAATTACAGGAATTTTACTTGCAGCAATCGCGCGCACCAATGCTTCATCATTAAAGCAAGACAAATCATCGGCCGAGCCACCACCACGCAAAATTGCAATTACCTGCACGTCGCCATGCTCGTTGAAATATTTCAAAGCACGAATAATCTGATCCGGCGCATCCATTCCCTGCACCTGCGTATGCGCCACCTGCACTTTGATTCCGCCCCACCTAGCATTTAAAATCTTAATAAAATCCGCATAGCCAGCCGCCTGCGTAGAGGATATCACACCTAGTTTCGTTAAGTCTTTTGGTAGCGCGCGTTTCTTTGCTGGGGCAAATAGCCCCTCGTCACCCAGTTTTTTCTTCAAAAGTTCAAATGCTTTTTTGAGACTTCCCTCGCCCACCGGCTTGACCGCATTTACTGTAAAAGAAAACTTTCCCCACTTGGTAAGTTTTGGCACGCCACGCACCACTACTTTCATACCATCTTCGAGTGGTACACGTAATTGATACACAGACATAAAACACGGAACACTTGTTTCTTCATCTTTAATATCAAAGAAAACCCATTTGCCCTGGTTTACTTTAAAACTCGCCACTTCACCAGCAATCAAAACAGATGGGTATGCATACTCCAAAGTCTGATTTACAACAGCAAGAAATTCAGACGGAGAAAAAGATGGCGTATCACCAGCGGGTGACGCCACTGGGGGGACCCCCGACGGAACCCCTGCGACGGCGGGGGAAACTGTGGCGGCAGGATCCGCCAGGCGACTACGCATCTTTTTTCCTGATTGCTTTGTAGTACGGCCAAGTACCAGTCGCAATCGTAAATAAAAGAGTAAATACACGGGTCATCACAGTCACAATCGTTGCTGTAGGGAAATCTACACCCAGCGCAATCATCACGCCCGCCATACCAAGCTCATATAAACCATAAGGCACGATGCCATCAAACACGGAACCAATCGCCTCACCCACCAAGATGAACGGCAATAATTCTGGACGCCCGAGCGAAATCGCCACAATCCAATACGTCGCAATTTCAAAGAAACTGTAAATCAGTCCCCACAATGCCGGTAGTCGCAATGATTTCTTATCCTTCTTTACAATCAACACGCACTCATGTATGTCAGCAAAGTAATCATCAATCTTCTTTGGTTCAAGCGCAATTTTGATATGGCCAAACGAAACGATTTTCACCGATTTATTTGCAATGGTGGCTATCGTTCGCGAGAAGAATCCAATACGTTTTTTGCTACTCGCCACAAATACAATTATAGCTAGTGCCACAAACACACCAGCATTCATAAGAAGTGACACCCAAATGATCCAAGTAGCTTCCGCTGGAATCAACCCAAGCACAGCAAGAATAATTATTGCAACTAATGCCTGGAAATAGTTCACTACAGTAGTCACAGCATAGCGAAAAATATACAAAAATGACGCCTGCCCAGCCGTAATTCCATATGGTTTCAATCTGAACGAAAGATAAGCTAGGCCACCAAGCCCGCCAGCTGGCACAGCATGATTCACAAAGTTTAACTCTGTAGAAATCAAAAGTTTGTCTTTCTTTCTAAAATTTTTAGCAATCTTTTTAGATAAGTACGAAAAGAAAATCTGCCCACAGGCATAATACATAAACAATTGCTCAGGAACCAAAAGCAGCAAAACAAAAAGATTAGCATCGCGCAGATGGTACCAAGTTTCCACAATGTCTGGCCAGTTTTGATAAACCACATACCCAACTAGACCAACAGTTGCAATCGACAAAATCGTGCGAAAAGAAACCTTAAACTTTTTGTTCTTAGCCATAAAGAGATTATATCATAAATATGATATAATATACGGTATGAAATACCTCGCGATTCTTGGTCGCCAACCAGAGATTTCTATTGCCGAACTCGAGGCACTTTTTTCTGATGTAAAACAAATCTCCAAATCTCTTGCTACTTTTAATGCGGATTTCGTTGATATTAATCGTCTTGGTGGCAGTATCAAAATCGCCGAAAAATTAAACGAAAAACCTTTGGAATATTTACAAAAAGCCCCTGATGGCAAAATCACCATTGGCGTGAGCGACTATAGCAAAAACGCCTCCGCTCGTTCGGCAAAAACCGAAGCGCTTAAATTAAAACAAATTTTGGTTCGCCACGGCCGCTCCGTCCGCGTAGTCGAAAGCCGCGACGCCGTTCTCTCTACCGCCACTTCCCTCCATAATGGCCTTTCTGGCAAAAACGACCGCAAATTTGAACTTATCAAAGTAGATAATAATTGGTATCGCGTAGTCGGCGTGCAAGATATCGACGCCTATACCAAGCGCGACCAAGCTCGCCCAGCCAGAGATGCCAAAGTTGGCATGCTCCCACCGAAGCTCGCTCAAATTCTCATTAATCTTTGCGGCCCACTTCCAGCAAATTCCCGTATCCTTGATCCATTCTGTGGTACTGGCGTAATACTCCAAGAAGCCCTTCTTATAGGCTACATACCATACGGAACAGATCTCAGTGAAAGAATGGTGGGGTATTCTTTAAGAAACTTAAAATGGTTTTCCGACGAACATTGCGACCAACGGGGAGCTTACGCAGCGAGCCCTGTAACAGACCGCCCCTTGGGACGCGGAAAGCCCGAAGGGCTTACAGGCGCGAGCGTCGCGCGTTCGGAGGAAAATCCATTTAAAGTTTCTCAAGGAGACGCCACCAGTTTTCACTGGGAACAACCTATAGACGCTGTAGCCTGCGAAGGCTATCTTGGTGCACCAATGTCACAGGTACCAGCCGAGATCAAACTAAAAGAGCAAAAACAAGAGTGCGGGAGCATTATTTTAGGTTTTCTCAAGAATTTGGCGAGCCAAATAGAGCCTGGCACGCCTGTCGTTATCGCTGTCCCAGCCTGGCTAAGAGAAAACGGCACCTATTCTCGCCTAGAAATTGTTGACGAAATCGCCAATATGGGGTATAATGTTATGAATAAATCGCGCGAGGGGCTTCTTTATCATCGAGATGACCAAATTGTCGCGAGAGATATAATAATATTAAGGAAGAAATAAATGTCACACGTAAAAGCTGGCGGTACCGCCAAAAACGTCCATAATAATGCTGGCCAGCGCCTAGGCGTCAAGCGCTTCGGTGGCCAAAAAGTCAAAAACGGCGAAGTACTAGTTCGCCAAACTGGTGCTACCAAAATTGCAGGCCCAGGTACTTATATGTCCCGCAATTTTACCATTCACGCTGCAAAAGACGGTGTAGTTACCTTTGTAAAAACAAAGAAGACTCACTTCTCTGGCAAATCTTTGCCACGCATCCGCGTAGAAGTTCGCTAACATATATAATATATAGTCAAAAATAGCCTCCCCCGAGGCTATTTTTTACTCATTATCTTGCAATACACCGCACAGACTTACCAATAAATCTTCTTGATGCCCCCTGTGGCCCAATACTGACATCGTTATCAAACTTTAACCCGAATGAATCGGCGTTATAATTAGACAATGTGTTAGTCTGATAATCACCCTCAATACCACGACCACCCATCTGGCCACCATAAATATATCCTGCACGCACAAAATACAAAGGACTATTTCGCAAAATATTAAGGCCGTCATTTGCATATGAAATATTGGTTCCAACACCTGTACCATAAGAGCCTATTACGTTATACTCTTTGAAAAGTATAGCAAAATCAGAAGAGTTGCTAATCGTCATAGGATTAGTATTACCGCTCGGACCATTCGGCAGTGTCCATCCTCTAGGACAAATCGAAGAATCTACTTTTTCGTATGCACCAGTAACAGAAGTAGAATCCGTCAAAGCCAATGCTCCAGTCCAGTTATAAAAGTTCCCCGAGTGATAGTGCCTACACGCATTAGCCGAAATAGACTCACCAGTAGCGCAATCCGAAGCAGATGTGTAAATAGTGTCTTTACTAGCTGAGCCAGAAGAAACCACCCATACCTCCCCAGGATTAAATGATTGTGGATCATAACTATAAGAAGAACCACCCGGATTCCCATCAAGCGAGAAAGTTACAGTATCATAAGTGGGCGTCCAAGAAGCCGTACCATAAGAATGTGTGGACGCATTCCAGCCAATATCAGTTGTACTGCTAGTAAATGCCTGGGTATGATCAAAATCCAAATACAAGTTTTGGGTCATCCAACATTTACCATCGGCAAGTTTAGCAACCCAATATGATTTTTGGTCACGAATATCTAGTAGTAATGCTTCGGAGTTAATCGCGGTAGCACTGGCACAAATCTCTGGCGTCATATCTTGCATAAGGAAACGTACGTCTCTACCATTACCTTGATAGGTACCGCCGTTCCAGGAATCTATATATTGATAAACACCGCTACCCGGAGAAGTTTCCTCATACATACCCTTGTGCTGTGCCGTATATGCCATTTCTATCGCACGAAGAAGTGTAGTTCCAGAGGTTGTACCGCTCGAGCCACAGCTGCTTGAGTTTACTTGGCATGGGTCTGGAGTAGGATTTTCCGAATCATCAGGCGCCCACATCGCATAAAGTAATTTATAAGCACCACCAGTAGAATCATTTGGAGCAGTGTAAGACACGCCCGCATCATAATACGGCCCGTCACCAGTATCGGTCGAGGCCCAACCAGCAAACACTGAATCAGCAGGAGGAGTAAAAGCACTCGAGGCAATCGTACCAGTTTGCCCATATTCTATAGTTGTAGGCTGTGTAATACCAGTGCCACCATTTGGGTTATAAACCAACCTAAATACCGATGTATCCACTTGGTTTGCCACGGCATTAAACGTAAGAGTAGTATTGTAATTTCCTGCTGGCAAAGACGCATCTACCTTCGCACCAAGAGTAATATAATTATTTACATTATTTCCTGCACTACTTGTTACCCACTCCGAAGGCGCAATAGATGAAGTAATTGGAAAATAATTATCACCAGTAATTTTATACCCCCATTTATTTACAGTAAAATCATTCTCGGAATAGCCACCCGCACTTGCGGCAAGCGTAGAAATTACGGGATCACCAACACTCGCACCAATCCGAGAAATATCTGTAGATACAACACTCATAGTTAGAGCATATCCATACGGACTATTAGTCCCTACTCCGATAGTAAGAGTCGTGGAGTCAAAATCGGCAGTTGTAGCAGATGGCGTCAAATCCAAATCAGCGGTCAATGGCACAGTTAGTTGCAATGATGCATCATTCACCGTAACAGAAAAATCCAATGTTTGGTCTGCAAAAGTAGTAGCGCATATAATTAACGCAATAAAAGCAGGAATAACACCAATAGCTCCAAACATCACCCTTTTTGTCATAATACCATTATAACACAAGCGCTTTTAAAGAAACTATTTTACCACCGCAAATTTGTTTTTGCCTTTTTTGATAATGGCAGTTTGCTCTACGTTGATTTCGTCAGTTACTTTTACGCCATTGATAGACACTGCACCCTGTGCGATAAATTCGCGCGCCTTCTTTTTAGACTCAGCCAAACCAGTACTTAAAAGCAAATCTACTAAGTTTACACCACGCTCACTTACCGGTAAGAATTTGGCAAATTCATTAATCTCATCTGCACTAAATTCAGCAAAATTTGTATCGCGATTGAATAAGAGCGCAGTCAGATTCTCTACCGCTTCGGCGTTTTCTTTGCCATGTACTACTTCCGTTACGCCGCGAGCCAATGCTTTTTGCGCAATGCGCTCTTCTGGGTGCTCATTGTGGCGACGAAGAATATCTTCAATTTCATCTGGCTCAAGCAAAGTATAAATCTTAATGAGATATGCTACCGCTTCATCGGATTGATTTAGCCAGAACTGGTAAAAGTCAAAGATAGAAGTATAGTTGCCAGAACCATTATCAGAAGCTGCTAACCAAATAGCATTACCTTCAGACTTGCCAAACTTGCGACCGGTCACTGGATCAATGATTAGTGGCGTAGACCACACATCAGCATCAGCATCCTCAAGTCTTTTAATCAAATGAATACCAGAAGTACAGTTGCCATACTGGTCCGCTCCACAAAGTTGCAAACCAACACCATACTGGCGGTACAAATGTAGAAAATCATATCCTTGAATCAATGTATAAGAAAACTCTGCATATGATATACCCGAGCCACCTTCACCAATACGATTCTGCACAAACTGACGATCAAGCAGCTGAGTCATAGAAAATGCTTTTCCGACTTCGCGAAGGAAATCTAGGTAGCGCATATCACGAAACCAATCCAAATTATCCACCATTGTAAGATTATCAGCTTTTACAACGCGCGAAATCTGTTCTCCGATACATTTTTTGTTATGCTCTACTTCTTCGAGTGACTTTAGCTCACGTTCGCCATTTTCCTTTGGATCACCAATCTGGCCAGTCGCACCACCCACAAGCATATATGGTTCGTAGCCATGGCGTGCAAAACAAGCACACATCATCAGTGCTGCAAGATTCCCAATCGTTAGTGAATCTGCGCTTGGATCAGCGCCCCAATAAAATTTCTTGGACTCGCGCGTATCAAGCTCTTCAGGATTTTTTATTGTACTCTCGGCAGTAAAGCCTCTATATATTAATTCTTCGGATAATTTCATAATCTTATAATACCATATCTGGCACACCATATCTAGTGTACCATATCTAGCGTAGCTCCTTCCCGCGCTTTATTTGCCCACTCGTCCGCAAACTCGTTGTTCTTTGTCCCCACGTGCCCACGCACCCACACAAGCTCCACCGGATTATTACTATATAATTCATATAATTCTTGTACGATATCGAGGTTTTTTATCTCGCCAGTTTTCTTTTTCCAGCCATTATCTTTCCACGTGGCCGCCCATTTCGTCAAAACATTAATCCAAAATTCCGAATCCGAATGAATTTCACATGGCTCGCCATCTGCATATTTTATTGCCGCAATCATCGCCAGACCCTCCATCCGAATATTCGTCGTGTCTTTATCGCGCCCCAGCGCCACCGGCTCTACATTTCCATTTTTGTCTTCAAGTACCGCAAACCCACCTGGCCCAGGATTTGGCGAAGCACTTCCATCAGTCCATAAAATCTTCATATTTTTATTATATCACCATCCATAGGTCGGCACATCATCCGGAAACGAATCGTTGTCTTCAAAATCATCATCCGTAAATCCGTCGCCATCCTCATCCTTATATCCCGACGAGCCATATGGATTATACCCAAGTTCAATCAAAAATCTAGACGGCATATTATAGCTTCGGCTTCCAAACGAATATCTAGACGCCGCATAAGTCAGGAATAGTTTTTGCATTGCACGCGTCATCCCCACATAGGCAAGCCGGCGCTCTTCTTCAAGAGACTCTTGATTATCCGCCCGGCTACTTGGAAATAGCCCGTCTTCCATTCCCACAATAAACACTACCGGAAATTCCAAACCCTTCGCCGCGTGCAAAGTCATCAGCGTTACCGAATTTTTTGCCGACTTTTCGTCCGCACTGGACATGAGGCTCGCTTCTGCTAGAAAATCATCCAAATTCTCATAAGGCTCAGCTGTCGCAACGAGCACTTCGAGGTTTTCCATCCTATCCACCGCGCTCGGCGTACCATCATCCGTAAGCGTACGAAAATCGAAATACGAAATCACCTTCCTCACGATCTCACCCGGATTCAGAGTGATATCAGTGTTTTTTACAAAATTTATAATTTTACTAAGTCCGGCCTTGGCCTTCGCTGCACTAAGCACATCTTCAAAATCAGGATTAAGAAGCGGCTTTTCATCCGGCAGACTATCAATCGCAGACAAAATCTTACTAAGCGACACTTCGCCAATTCCGCTCACCACATTTTTGGTGATTCTCTCCAGGCTCACTTTGTCGCGTTGATTTACTAGTACCTTCAAAATCGCCAGTACATCTTTTACTTCCTTGCGGTCAAAGAATCTCACGCCACCGACAATTTTATACGGAATATGCATGTCCATAAACGCTTTTTCAAATGTATACGATTGCGCATTGGTGCGATACAGCACTGCAAAGTCCGAAAAATCCGGATGGAGTGTTTGTAAATTCAAAATTTTAAGCGCCACAAACCGCGCCTCTTCGTTTTCGTCCCGCAGCGATTCAATTTCTACCGGCTCACCCTTGCCTGCCTCAGTGAAAAGCATCTTGTCAGTACGTACTTCATTTTTACTAATCATTTTTTGCGATGCTTCCAAAATATTACCAGTACTACGATAATTCTGCTCCAACTTTATCACCTTCGCACCAGGAAAATCGCGCTCAAAATTCAAAATATTTGTAAAATCCGCACCACGCCACGAATAAATAGACTGCCAGTCATCACCCACCACACAAATATTGTGTTTTTCATTCACGAGTAGCTTCACCAGATGATATTGAATCACATTCGTATCCTGATACTCGTCTATTAATATATGCTCAAATTTGTTTTGCCACTTGGCTCGCGCATCTTCGTTTTCACTAAACAGTTCTAAAGTTTTTAGCAATAAATCATCAAAATCCAGCGCGCCCGCTTTTTCTTTTTCCGCTTCATACGCTTCAAATACTTTTGCAATTTGTTTTTGGTTTGGATACATCGCCGAAGCGGCATATTCCTCTGGCCCATTTCCCTGGTTTTTTTCGCTAGAAATAATTGATTGAATCGATTTTGGTTTCAAATTCTTGTTATCGGTAAGTTTCAAATTTTTCATGATGCGGCGAATCAGAGAAATCTGATCATCGGCATCATAAATCACAAAATCGTGGTTTAGTCCGGCACGCTCCGCTTCAATTCTAAGAATCCTAACGCAAACACCATGGAACGTACCCATATATGGCAGCACAATTGGCTGACCTAGTAGCGTCTGTAGACGTTCCTTCATTTCGTTTGCAGCTTTGTTCGTAAAAGTCACCGCCAGAATATTAGATGGCCCCACGCCATGGGAAAGTAAATTCGCAATCCGGTGCGTAAGAGTCTTGGTCTTCCCAGATCCCGCCCCCGCCAAAATCAACACCGGCCCCTCCAGTGTCTCCACCGCCTCTTTCTGCGCCGGATTTAGATTTTGTAGAATAGAATCCATTACTCGATTATAACAGAAAATACAGTTTTAAAATTGTAAAGACTTGGCCTTAGCGGCCCGGAGCGCAATCTTAAAACTGTTTTTTTGTTATATGCCAGTTAGCGGTACGATATCTGCGCCAAGATGCCTAAGTCTTGCGGCGAAATCTTGGTACCCGCGATTAATTGGGTAAACATTGCGAAGAATGGATGTTCCTGGTGCAGCCAGCATACCTATCAGTACTACCACCGCCGGGCGAAGCGCCTGCGGCGCTACCAATTCTGCCGAACGCCAGTTAGTTGGCCCATTAATATATACTCGATGCGCATCAAGCAAATCTACTTTTACATTGAGGTTCGCGAGTTCGGTAATATATACTGCGCGATTTTCAAACACCCAGTCATGAATCAGCGTGCGTCCTTCTGCTACCGCCGCAATCACCGAGAAGAATGGCAAATTATCAATATTTAGCCCCGGAAATGGCATTGGATGAATCTTGTCCACTGGCGCCACCAGTTTGGATTTTTTTATCACCAAATCCACCAATCTAGTCTTACCGTTTGCGGAGAAATATTCTTCAGACTTTTCAAATTTCATATTCATGTTTTTTAGCACTTCTAGTTCCACTTCCAAGAATTCAATCGGCGCACGCGAAATCTTAATTTCAGAATTAGTAACCAAAGCCGCCGCGATGAAAGACATCGCCTCAATCGGATCTTCAGAAAGGTGATAATCTACATCCGTATTAATACGTGGCCTGCCCCACACCGTAAGTGTAGTCGTACCAATGCCACTAATTTTTACGCCAAGTTTTTCAAGATAAAAGCACACATCCTGCACCATATAGTTTGGCGAAGCGCCAATAATTTTGGTCTTTCCTGGAAAAAGCGCCGCCGCCATCAATACATTCTCGGTCACAGTATCGCCACGTTCAGTTAGTACAATGTATTTATCTTCACGACTCTTGAGCATATTTTGGTCTACTTCCACGTCATAAAAACCACTATCGCTCGTAGCATCCACTTTTAAGCCAAAGCTCTCAAGCGCTTTTAAGTGTGGCTCCACCGTACGAACACCTAGAGAACAACCGCCAGCATATGGTAGTTGGAATTTCTTTTGGCGATGAAGCAAAGGTCCAAGGAACATTATAATAGAACGAGTTTTTCTAGCCGCTTCAATGTCCATTTCATCAAGCTTCAATTCGCGTGGTGATATAATTTCTAGGTCACGATGACGGTTTTGCCAGTGACATTTCACACCAATCGATTCAAGAACTTCAATAATCCTAAATACTTCCTCAATCCGCGCCACACGATGAAGCACAGTTCTACCCGTATTTAGAAGAGCTGCGCAAAGAAGCCCAACTGCGGCGTTTTTAGAAGTGTTTACCGTAATCTCACCAGAAAGTTCCTTCCCTCCGCGGATACGAAAACTCTGCGATGCAGAATCATTTATAGAGAGAATCTGGTTACCAAGAGCTTCAGAAAGCTTCTTTATCATTTCTAGTGAGACATTCTGACCACCTTTTTCGATGCGGTGGATGGCAGACTGGCTAGAGCCTACGGCTTTGGCCAAATCTTCCTGCGTCCAGCTTTTTTCCTGACGCATTTGCTCAATAGTCTCACCAATAACTTCTTGATAAGTTTTCGCCTTTTTCATACGAAAAATTATATCACGTGACGAATAATAATTCAATAATAAATCATTTTTCTACAACTTCCACGCCAGGCAAAGTTTTGCCAGACAAGAATTCTAGCGCAGCGCCACCACCAGTAGAAACAAGCGAGTACTTTAGCTCTGGCTTCTCAGCCATCAAGTTCTCTACAAACCCAGTCGTATCGCCACCGCAAATCACAGATGTCACGCCATCCTTCCGCCCAATTTCTTCTGCAATAATAGTAGAAGCTGTCGCATAAGCCGGATCTTCTACTTTGCCAAGCACGCCATTCCAAATAATCGTCTTTGCGCCCGCAACATATTCGGAAATCTTATTAGTAGAAAGAGGCCCAATATCAAGCTTTGCGCCGTCACCATCTTCGTCAAAATCTTCTGCCACATATACTTTATCCGAAGCAGGATAGCCATCTGCTGCAATCTTGCCACCCACGACAATATTGTCCGCAATTTTATTAAACTTATCAATCAAAGGTTTTTTATCATCCACCTTGGAGCCACCAATAATAAGTAACACTGGTTTTTCTGGCTTATCAATCACCTTGGACAAATTCGTGATTTCCTTCTCCAAAAGAAGTCCTGCATATACCGGCAAATGATTTGCAATGGCCGAAGTCGACGCATGCGCACGATGCACCACAGCAAAACCATCTTGCACAAATACTTCCGCACCAGTAGAGTCCACAATTTCGCGAATAAACTCATCATCATTTCCCTCTTCGCCAGCAAAGAAGCGCAAGTTTTCAAGTAAAAGAATTCCGCCCTTAGAAAGTTTCGCCACGGCTTCTTCTACGTCTGACCCAGATACATCGCTAACAAATGAAACATTTGGGAGCAACTTACCAAGTGCAGTCGCCACCACGCCAAGCGACAAAGATTTATCTCTGCCCTCTGGTCTGCCCATATGAGAAATCAAAATAATTTTCTCGGCACCTTTTTCGCGCAAATATTCAAGCGTTGGCAAACTCGCACGAATTCTAAGATCATCAGTAATCTTCCCCTCATCCATCGGCACGTTGTAGTCTACACGTACCAAAACAGTCTTGCCTTTTACATTAATATCGCGAATTGTTTTCATATTTCTCCTTAAATATGCCTTACTTGAATAGTATCAGTGCCCATCTTTTCTTTGTCGCCAGAAACAATCACGGCAAGCAAATCTTTTTCACCCTCTTTTAATTGCAAGTACCCAGATTTTTTGAGTTCCTTACCCAGATCAAAACCAAACGTCTCCGAATATGGCCTTACAAATGCAGAGTTTGCGTAAGTCAGCGCGAGTTGATTTGCCACACGCGCATTAGCCGTTACAGAAATAATTGGTACATTTGGACGTTGTGCCGCCATCGTGATAGCTGTCGTGCCAGAAGCAGTCTGGCAAATAATCACATCTGCATCAATTCTCTCCGCAAGTCTAGCTGCAGTGTCGGAAATCGCATCATAAACCTCATACTTGCCTACTGGCAGATCCGAAATGTGCGCAATACGAGAATGGTTTTGTGCATAAAGAATCACTTTCTTCATTTCTTTTACGGCTTCCAAAGGATACTTGCCGTTTGCCGTTTCATCCGAAAGCATCACTACATCAGCACCTTGGATCACGGCATTTGCCACATCAGAAACTTCTGCACGAGTTGGCTCTGGAGATTCTACCATCGAACCCATCATTTGAGTCGCTACGATACAGAGTTTAGAATTCTTGCGGCAAAGAGCAATAAGTTTGCGTTGTACAATTGGCACCACCTCGGCACCAGCTTCCACCGCCATGTCACCACGAGCCACCATAATCCCATCGGCTGCCTTTACAATTGCTTCCAAATTCTCATCAGAAGAAATCGCCTTTTTCGTTTCAATTTTTGCAATCACCTTTGCAGTAGAACCATAAGAAAGAAGTAGTTGCTTCAACTTCTCAATATCCGCTGCAGTCTGCACAAACGAAAGTGCCACATAATCATAATCTTGCCCTGCGCCATATTCAATATCTGCCAAATCTTTTTTGGTCAAGATATCGCCACCAAAATCTGTATCCGGCAAATTCAAACCTTTCTTAGACATGATAAAGCCATCATTCTTAATCTCAACTTTAATCGCAGTATCAGAAATTATTTCAATAACTTCACTTTTTATCTTGCCATCAAACATCGACAAAGGCTCGCCAACTTTTACTTTCTCAGCCAAATTATATTGAATCGGCACGGTCATGCCGCCATCATGTTCAAAACCCTCCTTGGCTTCAAGAATCAATTCGTCACCAGTCTTAAGGTCCAAGTGATTATCTTTAATCACGCCAAGGCGAATCTTTGGCCCTTGTAAATCTTGCAAAATCGCCACCGAGCGACCCTTCTTTGCAGCTGCATCACGAATCCATTTTATTTGCTCGTCGCGCTCCTCGTTGGTGCCATGAGAACAGTTAAGCCTACATCCATTTACGCCGGCCATTATTATTTCTTCTACTTTTTCCGCCCCAAACACCGACGGCCCAATCGTTGCTAAAATTTTAGTTCTTTTAAATAATTTGCTCATATTTATATATTACCATAAGATTACGTTTATGGTAATATAGAGTTATGGCCTACAAACGAAAAAAACGTGGAGGCGAAGCGGAACGTATCACTATTATCGTCGTAATTATTATTGCGATGTTGATTGTCATCGCAACTATTGCGATTAACTTATTCAACACTCCAGAACGAAATGTCAAATCAAAAATAGACGACATGATTTCCGATTATTATGAAAACTTTTTCTACAAAGATGTCTTAAACAATATTTCCAACGAAAGCACACGCAGCAAAACTCTAGAAAAATATCATGATGCAGGTTTTTCACGAGTTTATTTCCGCCAACTATTTCTTTATGATAACGAAAAATATGCAAATGAAGCTCCGTTAATTCAAAAATATTGTGACGAAAACGCCTCATTTGTTATTTATTATCCAGACCCGCCATACGGCCAAACGAATTATCACACAAAGATTTATTATTCCTGCGAATTCTAACACGAATAGTGCTTGACTTCTATACATAAACAGTATATATTAAAAGCATAAAGGTCAAACACAAAAATGAAAAACAAAAATGTGTCAGTTATTTTTAAAACATTACCTGTAATGCTTTTGATTGCAGGTGGATTTTTGTTTAATGTGAATGCCGAAAGTCCAGCAGAAAACATAAATGACATTCAAACTTCGCGAATCAATGGCTCGATTAACATTACTAGTTCTGCAAAAAAGAATCTGAACACATACACATCAGAAGATTGCGGCGGTGGGTATATCTGTAATCAATTACAAGGCTTCACCGTAACAAATGATGCTCTAGTATTTTATAATGCCTCTGGAGTTTCTACCTATGGCAAGGGTTCCCTACGCGGCTACACCGGCACAGACACAACATTTGACACTAAAATATCTGGTACGCCATTCATTAGAGAATATAATCACGGCAACGACATGACCTACAAACCATCAACCAATGAAATATTTGTATCTGAGGGTGGCAAACCGATACATATATTAAATGGTTCAGACTTGGCAGAAAAGTCGACATTCAGGGTCCCGGGCATCGTCTCGATCGGGTATGACGAGGTCGATGATAAGTTTATCCTCACACAAAATAATGGAAATGATGAATATTATTTTACCTTTTTTACACTTATAAACAACTCATTTACTAAGATAGACATTCCTACTATCCACGAAGAATTCGGCTCTCATCCTGGCGGCTCAGAGACTCTAAACGTTGGTCAAGGAATGGAGTACTATAAAGGCTATATTTACCAAACTGAAGACAACTGGGATTCATCACTTAGTAGTGATTGTGCCTCTAATCCTTATACTACATGTGAAGTAGGATACATAAATGTGTATAAAGCAAAGCTAAAAAGTGATGGAACAACAGATAATGATTACGGAAAAAAAGTAGCAACTTATTATATTAACGCTTTAGAATTGGGCGAGATTGAATCAATTTCCTTTAGAAATGGTAGAGCCTATCTTGGTTTTGCGCACGCAGACTATGGAGAAAATAATACAGGCATAACAAGGTTTACAAACTTTAATGCCAGCGTTATAGAACAAGGATTCTCACAACCAACTTACTCATTCATAGACAATGCCAATTCTACAAGTATCGTCGTTACAAGTACCGACACGCAGCTAGCTGATAAAAATGGCTGGGTCCTTTCTGAAGACGGCTACACCCTCACAAAAACCAAAAACGAAAATACGATTTCTGGAACAAATACAAGCATCTGTGATAGATACGGAAACTGCACAAGCATAACATACGACCACACAAACGAAAACTTTGGCAAAGAGTTTACTCTTACCTTTGATAGTAATGGTGGTGAGGGGACTGTTGCGGCGCAAACATGTTTCGCGCCAAATGGCTCATGTGAGGTAACCATCCCATCCACCAAACCTACCAAAACCGGCTATAGACTCCTAGGCTGGGGAGATAAAGCTACCAATACTACTGCCAGTATGAAAGCAGGTGACAAAGTGACATTGACTGCAAACAAAACCGTGTATGCTATCTGGGCACCAGTATATAAACTATCCTTTGGTCTAAACGAAGGTACAGCCGATATCTCTTCTCAAACTTGTTATCCTTCTTCTACTAATGGTTCCTGTACAGTCACTGTACCAACGGTTATTCCGAAAAAAGACGGTTACTATTTCCTCGGTTGGATAAGATCTGGTGATAACGAAAACATCATTACGGGTGGCGCAGAATTAAGTTTGACAGAAAGCCTAAAGCTTTATGCATTGTGGGCTCCAATATATACTGTAAGCTTTGACATGAATGGTGGAGAAGGAACAATAGATCCTGCATCCTGTCATCCAAACGGAACATCTGGTTCTTGTAACGTAGAGCTCCCTACGATTGAGCCAACTCGTGATGGATATTATTTCCTAGGCTGGGCTGGCACAGCTGACCAAGACCATGCTACAAAAACTGGCACGACTGTTGCTGTTACTGGTGATAAAGTTTTATATGCAATTTGGGCACCAATTTATACACTAACATATAATCTAAATGGTGGAGAAGGAACAATAAATCCTGCATCTTGCCATCCAGATGTAATAAATGGAAGTTGTAGTATAACTATTTCTTCTACACAACCAACTAGAACTAACTATTCATTCCTAGGTTGGGCAAATAGCAGTTCTGCTACAACTGCAGCCTACCAACCGGGTGGCAATTTATCACTTAATGCAAACAAAACAATCTATGCAGTATGGCAAGAAAATACGAGTACCTTTACACTATCATTTAATAATAATGGTGGTGAAGGAACTATCCCTTCACAGTCTTGCGACGGCACTACTTCCTGCACAGTAACTATCCCATCTACTAAACCAACCAAGACTAACTACTACTTCCTAGGTTGGACAGATACAGATTCTGCTACTACTGCAACCTACCAACCAAGCAGTGATATAACCCTCACGGCAAACAAAACTCTGTATGCAGTTTGGGCTCCAATTTATACATTATCATTCGATTTAAGCGGCGGTAGTGGTGATATAGAATCAAAAACTTGTCACCCAAATAAAACATCTGGTGAATGTGACATTATTATCCCATCTGCCATACCTACCAAAATAAACTACACCTTCCTAGGGTATGGCAATAGTGCATCAGACACTTCCGCTTCATATAGTCCAGGCGGAAATATAACTCTTTCTGGAAACAAAACCTTATATGCATTATGGTCAGAAGATACTCCTACTCCTCCAGATCCGGGACCTGGCCCAGAACCAGAACCAGAAGGAACCGGCGAAATATCATGGGTACAAGAGCAAACACACGTAAAAGGCGAAAATAAAAACGCCGTGTTTAGAATCGATTATCCAAAAGATAAATTCGTATCTCTCATGATTGACGGAATAACCGTTCCCACAGATTATTATGGCGTAGAATCTGGAAGCACTATCATCACTATAAACCATGAATACCTCGACACATATAGTGTAGGAACACATGCTATCGTAGCTGTCTTTGAAAACAACGTAACAGTCTCCACGACGTTTACTATTGAAGAGACCCCTGTGGGTCCAGACGATCCAGATGATCCAGACGATCCAGAACCAGTTAATCCAGATGATCCTTCTGGAGACGACGAAGATATATTAGTCCCAGATACAAGCGTAGTAAACGGAAACGAGGGTGGTTCCTATGGAGTATACTTAACAATAGCTTCAATCATAGTATTTATAGCCGTTATAGTAATGAATATCGCAAGAAAAATAAAAACCAACAAAAGAATTCAATTTAAACAACACTAAATTTACTACAAGCACGAAAAACCCAAAGTGGCGCCTTCTAGCTCAAATGGTGATCGACGCGCGCTTCGCGAGCGAACCCTGCGGGTTCACCTCTCGTCAAAAATCAAAGAAATAAAATAAGACCCTTTGGGTCTTCTTTTATTTCGTGGTGATCTCGGCGGGAGTCGAACCCGCATTGTCGGGATGAAAACCCGATGTACTAACCGCTATACTACGAGACCGAGTGAGGGAAAATAAATCAAACTCGTTTGATTTATTTAAACGAACGACGGATCGAAAGCCGTCAGGCTTACGAGACCATATAAACGCATATTTATTATAGCAATTTTTTTAACAAAAATCAACTATCTATTAATAAGCTTCAAAAACTCAGCTTCAGAAATACGTGGAATGCCAAGCTTATCTGCTTTATCGGTTTTGCCTTTGCCTGGTTTTTCACCAACAATGAGAGCCGTAGTGGTCTTTGTGACAGACGAAGTCACCGTTGCACCAAGCGCACGCAATTTATCTTCTGCTTCTTCACGGCCCATGCTCGAAAGAGTTCCAGTTACAATATAGCTCCTGCCGGCCAGTGGCAAATCGCCAGCTTTTTCTTCTGTCGGCCAAGCGCCAAGACCGCGCATTTCTTCAAGTAACTTCACATTTTCTTCATCCGCAAAATATGCCAAAATTGATTCCGCCACCACATCGCCAATATCATTTATTTCAAGCAGGTCTTCTTCGCCTGCTTCCATCAGTTTGTCTAGCGAGCCAAATTTACGGGCCAGCGCTGTAGCAGTTTGTGCACCCACATGGCGAATTCCAAGCGCCGTAATGAACTTATTTAGCGGTGCACCTTTTGATTCTGTAATCGCATTTACCAAATTATTTGCCGACAATTCCCCAAATCTTTCTAGCTTGGCAACCTCCGTAGCCTTTAGCCTATAAAGGTCTGCAATCGACTTTACCATCCCCGCATCCACGAGTGCCACCACATTTTTTTCACCAAGTCCTTCAATATTAAGAGCCGGTTTACTTGCATAGTATTCAATCGCACGTTTCAAAATATAATCCGAAGATTCACCTTTTACGCGGTACACCACTTCACCATTTGGGCGTTCAAATGTAAGCTCTGGATATTGCTTTGTGAGGGCTTCTTCATAATTAAACGGCTTGGCCCCTTCTGGACGAAGCGACAACAACACTTCTTTTACTTGCGGAATAATATCGCCAGCTTTGTAAATAATTACTGTATCACCAATCCTCACATCTAGACGCGCAATTTCATCCGCATTATGAAGCGAGGCATGCCGTACCGTAGAACCTGCTACTGAAACAGGATCCAGAATCGCTACTGGCGTTGCTGCACCAGTACGACCAATCGAAATCACAATGTCGCGCACCTTGGTGGTAGATTCCTCAGCCGGGAATTTGTAAGCCACCGCCCCGCGCGGAGTTTTACCCACAATTCCGAGTTTGTCATAAACCCGACGGTCGTTGATTTTTATCACCATGCCATCCGTATTAAACGGCAAACCTTTGCGATATTCATCAAGCCCATCAATATAATCAAATAATTCTTTCCTGTCCTTCGCCGCAAAAACTTTATCTTCATTCGAAGTCTGAAATCCCATCGCGCGCAGAGCCTCATAAGCTTCATGCCAAGTAGGAAGATCCGGTTTTACCAAATCATACGCCACAAATTTCAAAGGACGACTTGCTGCAATTTTTGGATCAAGTTGCCGAATAGACCCCGCCGCAAGATTCCTCGGATTTGCAAACTCATCCGCATACTTTTCAAAATCTTTTTTAAACATCACAATTTCGCCACGAACCTCCACTTCATCAGTGTTTTCAATACGCAGTGGAATATTCTGAATCGTTTTTACATTCTGCGTCACATCTTCACCAACGAGCCCATCACCACGTGTCACCGCCTGATAAAACACTCCGTCGCGATATTTCAGTGAGCATGCAAGCCCGTCCATCTTTATATCGGTAAAGAATTCAGCAATCTTCCCGCCCGGTACCAACTTCTCGTTTCTAGAAATCCAATCGAGAACTTCCTCACGCGAAAACACATCTGCCAAGCTAATCATCCTCTTCTCGTGTGCAACTTTCGTAAACTTATCTAAAGGCTTCCCTGCCACACGTTGCGTTGGCGAGTCTGGCGTAATTAATTCTGGATATTCTGCCTCCAAGGTCGAAAGTTCATGTTTCAAAGAATCAGCCGCAGCCTCACTCATTATCGACTCATCAAGCACATGATAATGATACCGATAATCATTTATCAGCTCACGCAATTTCAGAATTCTAGCTTCGGCCTCACTTTTCGTCATAATGCAGCATCCATCGATAATA
Organism: Candidatus Nanosyncoccus sp.; assembly: GCA_045587885.1. Lineage (GTDB taxonomy): Bacteria > Patescibacteriota > Saccharimonadia > Saccharimonadales > Saccharimonadaceae > Nanosyncoccus. Next base: position 33,569 of record JAZNDC010000029.1, read on the forward strand.
CAAATAAAGATAGGCTGAAACATAAATACCAGTAAAACATGTCATTGTGAGCAAGCAGATTGGCACAAACGGCACATTTGCCGTCCATTCGAACTGACGCATCAAAAGATCAAAGAATATCAACGGCAACATGACGATTACCCAAATAATCGCGAGCGCAAATGCAAGCGCTACTAACCTCAAAATAAATTTTATTCTTCTTCCCGCCATCAAATCTGAAGCGGCATGAAGAGCTCTCATTGGATACATACCAGGTGCAGTTACAGCCACTAGTGCAATTAGTGAGCTGGACAAAAGATACGCAGAAATTATTATCATCAACGCTGCAAAAATAAAGAAGACCAATGCATAGAACGGTGTATTCAAAAACCCAGTTTGAATCGCGGCGGACAATACTATAATCAAAATAAAAATCGGAACACATTGAACAAGCGCTATAAAGAAAACCACAAAAGTAGATATTAACGGAGTAGTCGCATTATACAAAGCGTCGCGAAGCTTCAGATTATGCTCTGCCAATCTGTGACGCAATATAAACACAGTCGTTAGCCAAATAATCAAAAAGATGATTACGCCAAACACAGCCGCAGATTCAGAAGATTCTCCAGATAAACCACCAGTTGTAACCGTGGATAAAAGCAAAAGACCAGATTTAGCAAAATTGCCAATATCTCCAGTGCCAAGTTCCGCCGTAGTCTGATCAAGGATATCCTGAAATTGTCTATACGTTTCCTCGCTCATCAAACCCACAAAAACAATTGACATTATCACGGTAAGAATCAAAAGCGGCAAAAACAATTTCCAGTTCTTAAAAATAATTTTGAAAGTTGCAAAAATATGATACATAATCCCCGGCACTTCAGTCTTCCTCACATAGTCTTCCCGATAGGAACGCCTAAAAGATCTATGCAACTTCACTCGTTGTGAGCGTTTCTTTTTAGAGGTTGTTTTAGAAATTTTTTTAGAAGTTGTTTTTACCATGTTCAAGCCTTTCGATACGTTTTTCAATCGGTGGATGAGTGCTAAACAAATTACTAAAGAATCCTTTTCTCATCGGGTTGTTGATATACATCGAAGCCATCGCCGAATTTTGACGTTTCATCGGCTGAGAATGTGACTGTAATTTTTTAAGCGCCGAAATCATTCCTTCTGGATAACGCGTAATATTTACAGCCGAAGCGTCAGCAAGATATTCACGCTGACGTGACACTGCCATTTGTACAATTGATGCACAAATCGGCGCTAAAATTGCGCCAATAATTAGTAGCACATATCCCACTGGGCTACTTTCTTCGTTGCGGCGCCTATTCCCATAAAACAACATTCTAAACGCAATATCAGACAAAATCCCTACTACACACACCAGACCATACACAATCATACTCACGCGAATATCGAAATTTTTCACGTGCGACATTTCATGTGCCATCACTGCAGTAAGTTCCTTATCATCCATAATGTCGATCAGCCCAGTCGTCGCTGCCACCACTGCATGCTTTGGGTCTCGTCCAGTAGCAAATGCATTCGGTGCCGTATCTTCAATAATGTACACCTTTGGCATCGGCAACCCTGTCGTAATCGACAAATTTTCCACTGCATTATATAGTCTCGGATTATCTTTCTTTTGAATTTCCTTTGCACCGGCCATTGTCGTAGCAATAGATGTAGACGCAAAATACTGTATCACTGCATAAATTATTGCTCCGATAGTGGTCCATACCACAATCCAAACATCTTTATAAAAATAAGCAAAAAGCCCAGCAATCGCAGCTATCATCATGACGAAAACTATCATGAGATAAATAGTCTTGCGTTTATTCTGGGCTATTTGCTTATACATTTTTTATTAGAATTCTACCTTTGGAGCAGCTTTGTCCATTTCTTTGTATGTTTCCTCATCTACATTGTAGAAATCGCGCTTTTTAAAGCTGTGGAACAAAATATTGTATGGGAAAATACTAATTTTAGTATTAAGCTCTTTAACACCAGCGTTGTAAAAGCGACGAGATGCCTGTACCTTGTCTTCAGTATCTGTAAGCTCAGTAGAAAGCTGCTGGAAGTTCTTATCAGCTTTAAGATCTGGATAAGATTCAGAAATTGCCATAATACGAGAAAGTGCACCAAGCATCGAACGATCTGCTTCGGCAGTACTTGCAACGCTTCTTGCGCCCATCATCTTTGCACGAGCATCAGAAACTTGTTTGATAGCTTCACTTTCGTGTTTTGCGTAGCCTTTAACAGTCGATACCAAGTTTGGGATAAGATCTGCACGGCGCTTAAGTTGCACAGTGATATCAGACCATGCTTCGTCTACACGAGTATTAAGTTTTACTAATGAATTGTACATCCCTGCGATTATTACGGCAAAGAGTAAAACTACGCCCACAATAACCAGGAGTACGATTGCCCATGTTGGCATTTTAATCTCCTTTTTAATTATTAAATTATGGAGGTGCCTACCGGAATTGAACCGGTGTACGCGGTTTTGCAGACCGCTGCGTAACCACTCCGCCAAAGCACCATATATATTTATTATAGCATAGATTAGGCAAATTGAAGTATCACGATGCCGATTACCACAAGCAAAGTTGCTAGCAAATGTACTATTACTATTTTCCTACCAAGTTTTTCGCGTCCAAACTGTGGCCAAATCAAAGTCAGCATTATCCCCATAAAGAAAATCGCAATTGGCTCAACCGTGTCAGACACCGCCGACGCTATCGCTACTGCCGGCGCCAACACAAGCGATGCCCTGTAGGCAAAGTCCGCAGTAATACCAAGAAGATGATTAAAACCTAGTATTCCTAGTAGCTTATAATGACTCGCTTTTGTCACATGGATAAACCGTTTTCGCCATTTTGGATACGCCAACACGATGCCCACATTCGTAATTCCCTTGCCAATAAAGAAAAACGGCATAAGAGTCCACAAATTAGTCCCATCACCACTCACTTTTACAAACAATACATTTCCCGAAATCGCAATTAATATATATATTAACGTATAAAACACTGCATGCATTTTGATTTTGCGACTGCGTTTACGCGTAGTCAACACTATTAGTAAAGGCGCAGAAAGAATAATCGCAAAGGCTACGAGTTGCAATGGAGAAAATTTTTCATCAAGCAAAAACCAACCAGCCACCAAATATAAAACTGGAGCCAATTGCATAAAAATCCCAAAGTTCGTCGAGTCGTCTAATTCGAGTGCCTTGTAATAAGGAATTCCAGAAAATGCACTAACCACGCCACAAAGAAAAATCAATCCAAAAGCCATCCAATCTGCAGTCGCAAAATCTACCTGCAAAACCACCAGCATAATTATTGCAGTAATAATATATGCAAAACCATAAAAAAACTTTTGCGAAGGTGAACCATTTTTCTTAAAAAGAACATCCGAAACATAATTATCAATAAAAATACGCAACGAATCTGTAACAACTGTCAAACCAACAAGCGCCAACCAAATCATGCCGCTAACCCCTCATAAACAATATAACCATAATACACAAGGAAGACTAAAAGCATCAACACACCCTCGCGCCTACTGATTTTCTTGTCGCCACGAGCCATAAGGAATAATAAGACAGCAGACAAAATCAACATTACAATATCAACTATTTGGAAACTTTCTGGCGTAATCGTACCAAATATTGCCACCGGAACCCCCATCACAATACAAATATTAAATATATTCGACCCAATAATATTTCCAACAACCAAGTCCGTTTCTTTCTTGCGTGCGGCAATAATAGTTGTTACGAGTTCTGGCAAAGATGTGCCAAGCGCGATGATGGTTAGCGCAATAATACGATCTGACACGCCAATTGCATGTGCAATTTCCGTTGCACTATTTACTACTAGCTGAGAGCCACCCACGAGCCCAGCCAAACCAAGCAAAGTAAGTATACATGCTAAACCAAATTTGTACTTTGGTTTTTCTTTTTTTGTAGCCTTCGCTTCACGGTTTCGTCTAGCCATAGCGATAAGGTAATAAAGGAAAATCGCAAAGAAAAGAAGGCACACAATAGCATCACTACGTGTAATAGCATTAGTAGGTGCATTATTGAGAGACGTGTCAAGAAGCAAAACTACTAGCGCAGTCGAAATCAAAAGCAAAATCGGAAGCTCTTTTTTGGTCGTAGCACGAGTAATTTTAATCGGGCAAATCATCGCGCCAACACCAATTAGGAGTAGTACATTCATAATGTTACTACCAATTACGTTACCAAGCAGCATATCCGTCGAACCATTCATAAGCGACGAAATCGAAACCGCAAGCTCTGGCGCACTCGTACCAAACGCCACGATAGTAAGACCAATCAATGTTTTTGATATTTTAAAATGCGTCGCAATCGACGAAGCACCGTCCACAAGCCAGTCCGCACCCTTGATAAGCAGTACGAACCCAACTACAAGAAGTAAGATTGGAAAAATTATATTCATAATATTATGTTTTTATTTTTAATTGTTATGTTTATATTTTATAAAATTTTTGCAAAAAAATCAAGATATGTGGTATAATAATAACACGACGTGCGAATGTAGCTCAGTTGTTTAGAGCGCTTCCTTGCCAAGGAAGAGGTCGAGAGTTAGAGTCTCTTCATTCGCACCATTTTTTATGCTATTGTATTTTCTGTAAAATTATGGTATAATAATATAGATACCAACAACAACGTATAGAACCTTGAAAGGAGTTGATTAACGATGACGAAACACGTCTGGAGAATTAAAAAAGAATATTTCCGTCAACTCAAAAGCGGAAACAAAACACTTGAAATCCGAGTAGGATATTCGCAGATTAAGAAAGTCAAAAAAGGCGACATAATCACTTTTGAAAACTACGGTCCAAACGAATTCGACGTATTACGCGTTAGTGTATACGACAGTTTCAAAAGAATGCTCGAAATAGAGAATACGAATAATGTTCTGCCTGGAATGACTTTTGATGGCGCATTAAAAACGCTTCGTGATATCTACCCAAAAGACAAAGAAGCACTCGGTGTTTATGTCTTCGAATTAAAATTCAAAACAAAAGAACCCGAAAAGCCGTCTTTGGAATTCATCAAGGCATCAGATTTACTCAAAGCGGAGCGTAACAAGAGTTTTTCTAAACTCGTAGCAGAAAGTTACATGATTACGGATTGGATTTGCGAAGATTATCCGCTTCACTGTGAGCACTTCTACTGTAAGTATGTGCCCGGAATCTATGACGGCGAACGTGAAATCATCTCTGCCTATGTTGGCGGTAAAATTGCTGCAACTACTTTTCTGAAAAAAGACAAAGAAGAAAAGAAGATTTGCACACTCTATGTAAAACCCGACTATCAAAAGCAAGGTATCGCAACAAAAATAGTCGAGAAAAGCTTTGAATGGTTAGGGACGACAAAGCCGCTTATTACAATCGCAGATTATAAGTTGGATCAGTTCTCTAGTATTATCAAAAAGTATGGTTGGGAAGAAACCCAGGTTCTTGAAGAAGGATATTACAACGACCGTTCAAGAGAACACGTATTCAACGGCAAAATTGAATAGCATAGTTTAATCAACAACAAAAAAAAGACGCTCTATTTTGAGCGTCTTTTTAATTACAATAGTCTTAATCTTAGACCAATTACGCCGTATTCTGCCTGCTTTTCTGGAGTGTAAAACTCAGACAACACGTCAAGTAGCTCTTGCTTAGTCATAGATTTGTCTGCAAGAATCGAAATATCAAAATCCTCAAACAAATCCACAAAAGAGTTGTAACGGAGAAGGCCTATCACCTCAGCTTTAAACTTTTCTTCTTCTGATTTTGCAAATTCAATTACGTCACCAAGCTGAATTTGTTGACGCTTTTCATCAAACAAACGAAGCTCAATGCGTTTTGTACCATTTTTGATAAAATCATAGTATTTTGGTTGTAAATTCATTTCATGCGTTTTCATAAAAAATATTATATCATAATTCATCAAAAAATCTACATGACACAGATTTTTTAGAGTACTTTTCTATATAAGAAACATTCTCCTGTAATATCGCGGACTTTTTCAAATTCCAAATCTTCCAGCACTTTTATTTCAATCGGACTCACCGCAAAACAAGAAATCTCCTGAATATAATATCGATTTTTTCTCATCGAGCGCACATATCTTTTTATCGCACTCTCGATTTTGTGTACAGTATCATGGTTAAAATAATCATCGTTTAACACAATCGCATTCAAATTCAAATACGCTTTGCGATTCTTCGTAAACTCAACTAAATCATCCTTCACGAAATCATCATAAAGGTCATAAGATTTTACTAATTTATCATAAATCTCTTCTCGTAGATTCAAAAAGTTTACATAGCCAATCACGCGGTTGTCATCTTTAATCAAAATATAAGAATACTTGTGATTTTTTGTCAGTTCAATAATCTTGTCCTTATCCCAACGATATTGCGCATCCAAAGCTTTCTTATCCAACTTATCAATCGCTTGCACCGTGCTCATCGTAATCCTTAGTGACTTCACCGTATAAATATTTGAACGATGCAAATATTTATTATAGCCCTTCACAAGGATAGATAAGTTCGAAATCACCACAAACAAATCCGAAACCGCACCAGCAAAGTCGAGAAATAGCAAATCGTAAACTGTCCACATCGCATACGAAATCATGCCGCCCACCACCATCGTCTTTTTGCTCTTTAACATCACGTACCCATCAATCAAGCTACCCATCACCGCAAGCATCGTAATCCAGTTAAACCCAGTAAAGTACACAATCACCGCATAAATCGGCAAAGTAAAATAAAATATGTATTTATCTTTGTCGGTCTTGTAATAGCCGATAGATTTCGCAAGCTCAAAAACACTAATCCAAAGCCCAGTTTCTGCGCCAATACAAAAATAGTTCGCTATATATAATATAGACGACAAAATCTGGAAAAAAATAACTTTGTTTTCACGCTTGGCATGATAGCTTATAAGGAGCATCAGCCATGCAACTATTGCACAAGCCTGACCTATATAATAGATGACTGGCATCTCTTCCATAACTACTTAACCTTAAGGAGTGGCTTTTTTACTTTGGATAGCTTGGCGCCTTTTTCGATCAAGGCTTTGATTTTCATCGCATCTTTTTCAGCATCAGCAGGAGTATATTTTTCTTTCGCGCGCATCAAATCACCATAAAAACCCGTTCCCTTTGCCGCATTCCAAAATTCTTCACCACAGTTTACATCCTCATGATACCAAGGCTTTTTAGATAAATTAAAGTGCAAAATTTTTGCGCCTTTCGGGTCTTCACCTTCTGGCTGGCAGTTCCATTCTTTGCCGAGGTGCATAATTTTGCCTTTCAAAATTACATTGAGATAATCTTGGTCTGGCGCTACGAGGTCAGCATCTTCCTTGATTAAATCAGTCATTTTCGTAATATAGTGTAGGCCGCGAAGCTTCTTTAAGTCCATCAAAAGTACGCCAGAATTAATATATTCCTTATGTGGCACATCTAGTGCCTTTTCAACATATTCCACAAATTCCGGCACCATTGCAACCTTTGGATCTACGCGCCCGGCAATCACATTGTCACCAAGGTCCTTGTCATACAGCTCGCCAATATCACCCATCAAAATCGTATCGCTATCAACATAAATTCCCTTATCATAACGCATGAAAATTCTAGGAATAAATGCACGGTAATAATAAACAGCATTCGCAAAGAAATCACCAGACCCACTACGCTTCGCACAGTACCGCACAATGATTTGCATATAAAGGTTGTATTTCATCTTATGAAATTCAATCGAACAGTTATGGGTCACCATGTTACGCAGGCGCAAGCGATTCCTAATACTTAACTTATCGTACATAATAATAATACGATAATATCGCTCTGGATTCGCATGTTTCATTACAGAATTAATCGAAGCTGCGGCATATTTTGCGTAATCATCCGTGATGGTGTAAAAAACTGGAACGACCTTTGTCTCTTTAATCTTAAACGGATTTATACCAGTATTAAAAATACTCATTTCTTAGCTTTCTTATCTTTCTTTATATATGTAAAGTAATCATATGTACTGTGTTTGCTATTTTTCACTAAACTTTCATAAGCTTCTTTCGCAAGTTTTGCGCGATTCTCTTCCTCAGATAGCTTCTCATCAGGCCAAAATGGACCATCAATATAAATATCCATCCGTGGCAAATCGCCTTTCTTGTTGTTCTTACGTTTATGATAAGTAGTAGTCATAGTGAAAATCGGTAGATTATTACGTGTTGCATATTTAAAAGATTTATCACCTGCTGGAAAATGACGAATATTCGTAGCGTACGGCCACACATGTGCTTCCGGATAAATCACTACCACGTTTTTTTGTTTTAAACGTTTATCAATTGCCTCGTGAAACGCTGCTTTTTCTTCTTTTGTTTTGCCAAGTGGCATACCACCAATCAGTGGCAAAATCTTGCCAATGCCAGGTACAAGCAAATTCACTGGGCTGATAATCGTAAAAATTCTACGGTTTGCCGCAATTGCTGGGCCAAACACATCATGAAACGGATTTGTATGGTTGCAATATAGTACATAGCCTTTCCCCTTTGCAGCTTTCAACTTTTCGCGTCCATAAAACTTAGCCTTCCAATAGCCGCGCTCATAATACTGTCCAAATAACTTAAAGCCGTGGTACAAAATCGAAGAGTACATCCTAACAAATGGATTCTTTGGAATAAATTGATAGCCTTCTGGCAAACCAACTTCAATTTTCTTTTCTTGCTCATCCGTCTGGATTGGGTCATCTTCTTCGGACTCGTAGTAGAATACGCGCTCTTCCTTCGGGATATCTTTCTGGAACATTTCGGCCTTGGCCATTACAAATTCTCCTTAAGCTTATTGTACTCTTCTAGTATATCATCATACTCAGTAATTTTCAAAACCGAGTGTACGCGCTCGATGTCAAACGGCTTCACTTTTTGCACTTTGAAATATGGCCAAAACTTAAAGTTATTAGAAAAATGGTGCAAAACCGTATCGTTTCGTGGACGCTCTTCTTGCTCGTTGTATTTTCTTGGCATCAACTTTCTTTTGTTAATACACTTATTTAGCGCCGCCTGATCCGCGAGCATCATGTGTTTTTCTGCGCAAAGCGCCGCTGCTCTTTCAAACATTTTTGTTTTAATACATTCTGACATATTAAACAAAAGTACACCAGAATTCATATAATCTTGTTTTAGAAAACTAAAATCTTTTTTGTCACGCGCATCTACCACAGCCGTATCATTTTTGCGTTTAAAAAGACCATGATATTTATACCAACGTCGCCCATAAATATCTAGCACGCCCGCCGCCTCAATACCGTCTAAATTAGTATTATAAAACTCGCTCAAATCTCCGCGACAAACCACATCGTAATCCAAATACAACACTCTGTCCAGTTTCGCAATTTCCGGCACCTTGTCAATGTAGAGTCTTAGCATCGAACATGGCGTAAAATACGAACCCATGTTTTTCCTTGGCAAATTTTTTACAAAAATATCTGTCGCATCAATTAATTTTACAAAACTCTTTGGATTAGTTTTCTTCACTAGCTTATCGAGAAATTTCGCGGACTTTTCCGTAAATGCTTTTGTGTCCTCGTAATTAATTGTCAGAATATAAAAATGAAGTTCAGAGTCATTGTATTTAAGTATCGACAAAATCGACACCAGCGCTCCGCGAGCAATTCCCTTATCCCCACAGTACAAAATATTCATGTATATATTATATAATAAAACTTGTTATTTTATCTTTAAGTGTAATTGTTTTCTCTATATTACCTACCACAATAGTTATTTCCTGCGGCCTGCCAGAAAGATTTACAATTACAATTTTGTGCCCATCTTTTCCTTTTCTAGCAACCGCCACAAAATCTTTTGAACTATACTCACATCTCACCACTTCACTGCCAACCGGAAAAACTTTTGCAAATTCCTTTAGCGCATCATAAATCGGCGTCACGATAAAATCATCGCCTTTTTCGTTTAATATAATCGGCGCTTTTAAATTATTATTACAATACGTCGGCCCGCCATGAAAATCTAGCAGCATATTCCAATCGACAAATGCGCTCGTGCCAGAATTAATATCATGGAATAATTCCCGCAAGTAATAATTCGCGTCCTTTTGCCAGGCTTCTGTATCATACGGTGAAAATCCACAAGACATTTCACTACTCGCCATCATCACGTCCGGATACTTTTGCTTCACCTTCCATATTTCGTCCGCAAAAGTCCCATCATACCAATGGAAACATAGCCCAACTACTTTTTCATTACGATTCTTGCCGATTAACTCATCTGCCACACGTGATAAATGCTTTTTGTTGTGGTCCCACATCAAAATCTGTACATTATCTATATTAGCCAAATATTTATACGCCAACTTTTTTTGCGCACGATACGAATAAAGACAAGACTCCCAAATCTGGTTTGCAAATGGTTCGTTTTGCGGAGTGATATATTTTATATTCACGCCCTCATCCGCATACATATCCAACCACTTAGAAATATAGCTCGCATACTTTTTATAGCACCACGGCTTCAAACGTTTCCCAATTTTAAAACATCTAGGCGGCGACCACGGGCTGGCCATTAGCTCCAAATCTTTCTTTTTAAGTATTTGTTTTAGCATCGGCAAAACATATTTTTTGTCATGTTCAATCGAAAAATCTTTTAGATCCGTTCGCTTGCAATATTCAAACGGCTCCAAACAAAAATCATTACTGCCAATGCTAATTCTCCCCCACCTGTAATCTAGTCCATTTTTACCATAATAAAAATCCAATAGTTTTTTCTGTTTTTCGGAATCTAGTTTCGCAAAATTATAAGCCGTCGCTTCCGTAATCGCCCCACCCAGCCCCTGCCAAGTACCCAATTCGGTGTCCGTAACTATAATCTTGTTCATACCACTATTATATCAAAACCCATTTTCATCACTGTATGCCTATGTTTTGTAATTTTTACAACACATGCTACAATGCAATCATTAATTTTGAAAAATAAATAAAGTATAATTACAGATAATGAGGGCAGGACCTGCATTGGATATATGCGGGACTCCGCCCTCCAGAAGTTCTTGTACGGGGCAGTATACTCCTACCGCAAGAGCTTCATTTTTTTAATATAGGCTCTTTGCGTTTCTATGAATTTTTCTTTATCAAATAATAATTTTCGTATTTCCGACAAAAACTTCTCATATTCATCGTCCTTAAAGAAAAACTTCGCGTAGCCGTTTTCTCCAAACTTTAGTTTTAGATGTTCGTAGGCACGATTGAATAATTCGTCATCACTATATTCAGGATGCAATTTTTTCCCATAGCTATAGCTCCTAAACAAACAGGATTCTACCGTATTATTTCTATCGGCAGTTGAAACAATTTTTCCGTAAATACTCCTTGGTTCATGGTCGGAGGATGCTCTATGGTCTTCTATAGCTTCTTTTATAATTATTAGCTCATCTTTAGAAAAGAATTCTTTTAAGCTATTATCATTCTGCATTATTTTCGCAGACTCAATTTCATGTTTTTTAGGATCAATATGATGGCCAATGTCGTGATAAGCTGCAACAGTATAAACTATATCGTAGTTTATGTCAGGAATAGTTTGTGCGAATTTGAAACTCCTACCTATAACATACTTGATATGCTCGATGTTATGCGCTAGTTCATTTTTCTGATATTCTGGAAAAACATTCTGTTCTATATGTTTTTGTAATTCATAATTTACACCGTAATAATATCCATTAAGTTCTTTCACAATTTGTCGAAATGGATTAATTAAATCTTCGGGGGTATCATAAAAGATTACTTTTGTTGCAAGATTTGATATAGTCGTTGAAATATCACTACCAGTTTTAGCAATTACAAAAATTGGTTTTCCGATCGCATAACAGTATCCAGCATTAATTCCTAGTCCAACCCCTTTTTCGCTAAATTCAATAATATTACAATCACACTTCTTCATAGCAGGAAAAGCATAGTCTGTCATCAGAGTTTTACCTTTTGGAATTTCTGCCTTTCCCCATTTTTCTACATCGCGAGCCATAACCGTAATAGTAATACCGGCTTTGTTCAAAGCCTTTTCGATCGACTCAACTTTAACTCTATCTTCGTCTCCATCGTGAAACTTCAACGCAAAAAACGAATGAAGTGTCCCTGGTTTTCTATTTTTAGGAATTGCAGCCTGCTTTGCAATTTCTACCACACTCACCTCCTTTTGTACTAGATTTCATTATATCATATCTCCGGCTGTTAAAAAATGAAGGGCGCCAGATTGGTGTTTTCTTCTTGCGAAGCGCTATTATTGATAGAGCGAGCAAGAAAAAACGCCGAGATGGCGCATTTCAATTCAAACAGTGGTAGCCGGAACGGGACTTGCACCGAAGGTCCAAGTCCCTCACAACAAAAAAGTACATCTGGAAATGATGCACTTTGCTTGGTAGCCGGAACGGGACTTGAACCCGTACGAGTTTCCCCATTCGATTTTAAGTTATACGCATAACGAAATAATCAATCTGTTAGTCCCGCTCCAAGCCACTTTTAAATACAATAACATACACCTATGAACACATTTGTATTGATGTACACTAGTGATGTATGGTGGTGCCCGAGATGGGACTTGAACCCATATGAGTTTCCTCACTCGATTTTAAGTCGAGAGCGTATACCAATTCCGCCACTCGGGCGGACAACACCCGCATAGATGTATACTCTGTATTATAGCATTAAAAACAGCTGAATACAATAGTTGTTCAAAGTTGTATAGCTACAAAACATAACCATACTGCAAATAAAATGTCAATCTCATATCTGTTATTTTAATCAAAACCGTTTTATTTGCAGGAGCATTTGCAAATAAAGCCTAAGATTCATCGTTTTTACGATACGGCAATTTGTAACGGATATTCTTTGGGCCATTATCGGTATCTATACGCAACAATAAACCTTGGTTGACCCATTTAGCAAAAAGTCTAGACATAGTATGAGTTTGAACAACGCCAGTAATTTCCCTAGCTTCGCTATTAGTGATATAGTGATTTAACTCTAAATATTCTTTAACTTTTTCCCATTCAGATGGCGTATGCTCATTCAGCAAGACAACCTCAACAGTATTGTATGTTTCAGGATATGTTCTAAATACTGGCGGATATAACCCTTCTGCTTTCATTTCATTTCGCATAGCTACTACGCCCTCATTTTGGTCTAGGTTGGGTGGGCTAGGAAATTCACGTAAGGTTTTCACAATTAAATCGTTTCTATAGCCATCGGAACGCACAAAACCGATATTGTTTTTGTTGATGTTATATGGAAATAGCCCAGGGCTAATAATTTCTATTCGGTCTTCAAAAATTTTAATCTCAATATCGCGTTTAATATAGTAATCTCTGTGGATGACGGCATTCGTAATAGCTTCTTTAATTGCCCTTTCCGGTATCAGATATTTAGTTACAAAACCAGAATGAATCTCTATTCCTTGACTCAACATCAATAGCACATACTCTTGAGCCTTGCTTATTTGCTCAATAATAGGTGCGTCAATTATCTTTGGCACGCCAATCATATTAGGCGTCTCGCCATATTGCTCAATTGTGCTAGTATATTTCATAATCTTAATAGCACATTTTGTATCCATTAAGCCAGTAGGATATTCAGCAAACAGCATTACCGCCGCCCTAGTAGGTTTCCCTTTTTTAGCCAAACCAGTTTTAGTAAGCACTTCTTTAATGTTGCCAGAAATGCCACGATTATCCCGCCACGATGCGTAGTATTGTGTATCCAGTAGTGCAAAATCTACATCTACGAGTTCACTATCTGCTCTAGAGAAACCCCTTGCATAACGAAGGTTTATGACTTCACCAGCAGACAACTCCTTATTGCCCTTTTTCAAACGCTCGTAATAATGTCCATCGATAGAGTGTAAATCGTTCGTTGCTTTCGGCACACTCAACATTACTACTGTTTTACCACCATCTAAAAAAGGGACTTCAAGTTTTCGAACTAGGATAAAAGGGGCTATCCTTTTAGCTTCACGAAATATTTCATCATAACTTTCTTTATCTTCTTCTATGCCATAAACCCTATCAAATCCTTTAAGTTTTGTCTTTTCAGGGTCATCTATACCTAATATTATCTCGCCACCATCGGTATTTGCAAAAGCAATAATAGTCTGGATAATTTTAGAAACAACCCCCTTGCCGTTAACACGCTTAAACTCTAGAAACTGAGTTTCTTCTGGTTCATTCAAAAAAGCTTTAATAAGTTTTTCAGCATTTGGACCTTCCGTTCTCATATCTAATATTATACTATAATTTAACGCTTTTGGGGTCAAACTTTCATCACAGATATGTTAACGCATAAAGTATATAAATGGTAATGCACACAGATAGCCCAGCGAAAACTAACCCAACGATTGTTTTATTCCTTGGACCAGACGTAGGTTTGTTCTTTGGTAGTTTAGAAATAGCGACAAGATTGACTATAGCTAGAATTATTACTATTATTGCTAGTATCGGCATAAATAAAGAAATTGGCTTAACTAAGCTGCCAACAAAAGAAATTACACCGAGTATAATACATATTATTGAAATAGTATTGGCATTTTTTGGTTTATCGTTCGTTTTGTTGACCATATCTAAATTATAGCATAAGTTTTATTAATTTAAACGGGTCCTCTAAATAGCGATATGCTATAATAGGATTAGCGAGAAAGGACTTGGGGGGCTAAATAAAAAGGATATAAAATGAGAACAATTAAGTATTTTTCGACCTTTTCGGGTATAGGTGGATTTGAACTAGGTATTGAACAAGCTGCTGAAGAACTTGGATTGCAAGTGGAATGTATAGGTTTTTCCGAAATAGACAAGTTCGCCGAATCGGTTTATAAAAATCATTTTAAGAATATAAGAAACTATGGAAATATTAAGGAAATAAAAACAGAAGAATTGCCAGATTTTGATTTGCTAGTAGGCGGTTCCGTGTCAAGATGTTAGCATTATGGGCAAACGAGCTGGCTTAGCCGGAGAAAGGACCGGTCTTTTCTATGAACTTACTAGAATTATCAACGACAAAAAACCAAAATACTTTGTTTTCGAGAATGTCAAAGGTCTTCTTAGCTCCAACAAAGGAAAAGATTTCAAGCAAGTATTACAAACCCTTGAAGGGTTGGGCTACGAAGTCCAATGGCGAATATTTGACAGCCAATACTTCAAATCGCCTCAACACCGTGAACGAGTTATCTTGGTCGGATTTCTTCGAGAAGAATGTCCCACAGAAGTATTACCTATCATTGGAGAAAAATACAAAACTGTTCTCCCTGATGGCTGTATAATTTCATATGCAAAACGACGAACAAAATCCGTAAAACACGATTATGTAAATACTATAACTGCTTCCTATCACGGTCCATATGGCGACGGAGCACCTGGAGTAATTGAGAAAAACGGTAAGATTCGAAGATTAACACCAGTAGAGTGCGAAAGGGTACAGATGTTCCCTGATAATTGGACTAAATACGGAAAGGACGATGAGATAATCTCTGATAGTCAGCGCTATCATATGTGCGGAAATGCCGTTTGCGTATCGGTTATGCGAGCTGTGTTTTTAGCGTTTTTTAGCACTATAAGTAAGGAGTTTAAAAATGAAAGTTGAACACGGAAACCGAAATGGTCCAATTTCAATAGTAGATATAGCCATAGAAGGCGATATAACAGCTTCAGGGATAACTTTTCCGCAAACTAATAATAATTATCAAGTATGGCTGCCGAATAGCTCGAAAGGTCTTTAAAATGGCAAATATGGATAACCTTAAACCTTTTACTGGCGGTGATGACCCAAGACGACAAAACGGCAGGAAAGTTGGTAGTAAAAATGTTATTACTATGACTAGAGAACTGTTGGAAAGTGATGTGGATTTTAGATTACCAATTAACCAAGAAATAAAAGACTACTTAGAAAACAATAGCCGAACTTCGTATATGCAAGCGATTACCTTATCTATGCTAGTAAAAGCTATTAATGGTGATGTGCGTGCTGCAACTTGGGTAGCTGATAGATACGACAAAACGCCTGACTCTGATAGTATCTTCCAGAAAACCGACATTGTTTTTAGCGTAGTCCCGAGTAGGCGTAATATTGAAGACGAATCCTAAATAATCTACTGTGGGCTTTGAGCGAAAAAACAGCAAATTAGTTGCTGTTTTTTGTGGCGAGTTTGTTGAATTCGCCCATAGATGTTATAAGTAAATCACGAGGCTTATTTCCGTTCATTGGACCAATGACGTCAAGTTGTTCTAGCCAAAATTCTAAGTTGGTAACCCAACCGTGTCCTTTATCTAGTTTTGCTTGTAGAATAGATGATGAAAATTTGCCATTTTTAAGACATATTTCGACGGCTTTGCGCACAATAGGGTTGGAGGAGTCAAAAGTTCGTCCGTGATATTCCTCGTGGCTTATTTGTTCGATGAAGTCATTATTTTCTAAATAAGCAATGGTTTCTCGATTGTAGTCCTCAATATATTGCTCTAACTTGGCTTGGCGAATTTTCAAATACTCGGCGATATTTTCGATTGAATTTTTATTTCTTTTTTGCATAATAGATAACTCCTCTATCTCATAATAGCGCACTTCCTTTTTAAAAGCCATAAGTGATTTATTTAGTAGGATTACTAGTCTTTTTATCAAATTCCGCTATTGAGCTTATTAGCAAATCACGGGGTTTATTACCATTTTTTGGTCCGATTATTCCGTTTTCTTCAAGCCAAAGCGTTAACGACTCTATGTAATCGTGAGTTTTGCCTAAATATACTTGCAGCATCGCTGACGAGTATTTACCTTTCTGAATGGAAATGGTTATGGCTTTACGAACGATAGGGTCTTGTGGGCTAAATACGCCGTCTGTAGGGGCGTATTCATTATAGACGGTAGTAGGAGCGTTGCTCTGCGCTGTCGTTGCTTGTGTGGCTGTTTCCGAAAGTACAAAGACCCAAGTGTAATGACCATATCTATCACAGGACATAGTTTGCAATTTATAGCCAACTGAGATTAATCTTTCGCCATCCTTTGGCATTCCATTGTAATTTGTTGTTAAGGTTACTACAGAACCCCGTTTTCCTCCAGCTGGGTTAACTGCGTTACTAGTTATTAACTTGTTACCTATTAGATTTAATAGCCCCATAAGACCTCCTTAATAAACTTGTGTTCCATTAATAGTTAATGATTTAATGGTCCAAGTGTTCCAGTTAGCTTGGCATTGGATTCTGCCAACCTGTTGTCTGGAGCTCGTAATGCCAGCTTTAGTTGATAATGTGCCGACTATCACATAGATATAAGGCGGGTAGCCCATAGGGTATTGGTTAGTCATACTAATACTTGCGTTTGTGTAACCTAAAGATTCAAAGCCACGTTCACAAAGAGCTTTTATATCGTATGGACTAATATCGTCAGGCAATTCTTCACCGTTATCTTGTTTAGTAGTTGTTTGTTCTTGGGTTGGGGCAGGAGTAGGGGTTTCTTCTGCTTTCTGAGATTCGGCTTCTTGGCGAGCCTTTTCTTCTTGCTCGGCTTTAGCCTTTTCTTCGGCAGCTTTTTTGTCAGCTTCTTCTTGCGCCTTTTTAACTACCCATTCATCGTGCTTTTGGGCAATTAATTCTATATCGCTATCGGACAAATTATATTTAACATCTATTTTCTTTTCGGCGACCGTTTTTCTTAAAACTTTGTTTTTGAGTGTTATGGATTCGGTTATTTCAAAGTATCTTTTTAATGAATCTTTATCAAAGTTTTCTGTCTGATAGTATGAGGTTGGTATAGAAGTTTTTAGAGTTTTCGTAAAGTTACTATCGGAAATTTTATAGGAAGAACCCCAATCAAATTCAACTGTATCGTAATTAGAAAATGTACCTGATATTGTTTGTTTTGAACAATATAACCAAGTATCTGATTCTGTTTTGTCTATATCGCAATTAAATTCATAACTGTCTTCACTGGTTGCCACATAGTAATCTCGAGATTTTTCGGTATTTTCACGGATAATGCTCGTGATGGTTTCTTTTATGACGAAGAAGACTATAAGACAAATAAAAATGGTTAGCAATTTGTGGTCTTTGATTTTGTCAATGAAATTATCTTTTTTGTTTTTAAGATAGTGGCGGTCATTTTCAGACAATTTGTCACGATTATTGTTGTATGCTGTTTCTAATTTATTGAGGAGGTTTGTTTCGGGCTCTAATTTTTCGTTCAGTTCCTTTTCTAGGGATTCAATTTGGGAATTTATTGTTTCAAGTTCAGACAGTTTCTTTTCTGCTCGGTTTGACATCCCAGGTATGAAATTGGCATTTGAGGCTACGGACGCCCTTGTTTCAAGAGTTCTTTTCTTTCTTTTTAGAGCGTCTATTTTAATTGAGTAAGATTTTTTGATAGATTCTATCTTACTTCTTTGCAACCGTATCCTTTCTCGGAACTGCTTTGAGGTTATGATATTGCCCGCCTCCATATTTTCCTTTCGTTAATATTCTAGTGGGCGTAAACTAAATGAACGCCCCTGGTAGAGCGTTCTGAACTCGATTTTACGGAAAGGTTTTACCCCGACCGCCAGAGGCGTTCACAATAGGGGGTAAATATTCTTTCCGCACGTTGGTTGGACGTGCCTCTTTTCGTAAATTAAGTTCAGAACAATTCAATTATAACATATTTTTTCCATTTATGTTAGTAGCGAACAGCTTATCAGAATAAAATCAGAAAAATCAGTTATAATGTATATATGGCACGGGAAAAAACCTATACTACTATTAGGGTAAACAAAGGTGTGTTGCACCATCCAGATACCCTGGACAAATTGTCTAGGGCTTTAGAAACGCCAGGAAATAACATATCTAAAAAGTTTGAGGAAAAAGTAGATTATGCAGCAATACTCCAAGAGCTTAATCAGAAATTATATAGAAAGGTTAATGCTTTTAATGCTACTGGAGAAAAAAGTCGGTTGGATGGCGTATTAAGGTTAGCTAATGGGTTGGCAAGAGACCCGTTTTTTATTTCAGATATTGCTTATTCGAGATTGAATGAATTAGGTTTGAAAGAACCACCTTCCGCCCACAAAAAGCCGTTTACTAATTTCAAAGAAGCTTACCAAGCATTGACTCGTGAGCTTTATTTAGATAATCACAATACCAACGAGTTGACTGAACCTATTAACGTAGACGATGATGAGTGTCGCCAATACAAGAAGAAAATTATCGATGTCGTAAAGAATGTCCGTGAACGACAGTTTCTTACTGATGACTGGGATGGATTAATTGTTGGGTATCTAGCGAATCCTGTTGTATTAGATGACGGAATGATAATTCAAAGTAATATTATAAAGGAAACACTGGATTTAGACACAAATGCGTTTAGAACTGCAAGTGTAAATAACATAAACGATAAAGAAATCACAATTACATTTAAGCGCAATATCCAACGAAAAGATTATGTTGATATATGGGATAAGATAAAGAATGTAATGACGAACGAACCCTTAGCTGATGAGTTTGATTTATTGAGGAACCGGTTGACTATACTTCACGAATACAAACCATATAAAGAAGCATTTAATTTATCTTATCAAACTTTGGCGAAGATTTACTTTCCAGAATACTTTACTATTGTGTCTGATAATATTGGAGTCGATGTTATGGAAAAGGAAAAGGGCATATTGCTTGTTAGACAAATTATTAAGCGCAATAAGGATATAATACTTAATATTCATTAGCCCAACGACAAAAAAAAGGGGGGACATTTAGATTAATTGTATTGTTCAATATTCGGAATGATGCTTTTGTTAGACAATGGGATTATAGCTTAAACGCTATAAATAATATTAAAAAGTTTCATACCGGTATGAACTCAAAACATAGGAGTTCAAAATGGAACAATCAAATATTTCTCAAGACAATGAGAATAAAAACAATATAAATTTATATAGCCTAGATGAATTGTTGGCTAAGGACTTTCCGCCGACGGAATGGATTGTGGATGGTTTAATACCTGAGCAAGCAATAGTCCTACTGTCTGCTCACCCCGCTAGCTTTAAAACTTGGCTGGCACTGGACTTGAGCTTGAAGGTGGCAACTGGCGAAAAGTTTTTAAATCGTTTCAATACCAATAAAACAGGTGTATTGATTATGGACGCAGAATCGGGCGATAGGCAATTACAAAAACACTTTAAGATTTTAGGGGCAAGTAGCGATTTACCGATTTATTATCAAATTTGTAATAGGAAACGGATTGATAAAAAATTTGCTACTGATTTACTGGTGAAGTGCCTAGAAAAGAATATTAAACTAGTAATATTTGATTCACTTACACGTTTTCACGACGCTAATGAAAACGATTCTCGTGAAATGAGCGGGGTATTTGAATCATTTACTACTTTGAAAAATCACGGGGTAACTTGCTTGGTAATTTGCCATTCACGCAAAAGTGGCATCGGCGATTTAAACAAACAGCCGAATTACCGTAGCCAAGCCGAATCCATACGTGGGTCGAGCGACATATTGGCGGCTTGCGATATGCACCTTGCTATTAATAGAAAAGACAACAGTAATACTATCATAGTTAGTCAAACAAAAAATCGTTTCGACACTGAGATTAACCCTTTTACGGCTCGTTTCGTTAAGGACTCGTCGGATAGTAGCCATTGGGAATTCTTGGAAATTTTGGACACAGCAGAAGATAAATTAGAACGAGCAAAGGCATTAATTTACGAAAGAATAGTTAATCAACCTGGGCTAAATCAAAAACAAATTGTCGTAACTGTAGCAGAAGCTGGCCTGAGTTGCGGAAAAAGGAAACTGGCAGAATTATTAGATAGTTTGGTCTTAGATAAACTGATTTATGTGAAAAAAGGCAATCGAACAGAAAAATTATATTATGCGTTCGAAAGTTTAGAAAAAGGAGAAATGCAGAATGGCTAATATATATAATGCAGATATTCTGCAATCCTCAAATTACGGAAGTTCGGGGGCTCCCAGAATCGAAAAAATACGGCATAATACAGATATGGCATATCAACTATTCAGCATAGAAGATGCATGTAAAATCCTTACGGTTGGAAGAACTACGTTATATAAATTCATTAACCGCAAAGAGCTTCCTGCGGTCAAACTAGGAAGCAAAACTTCAATTAGAGGTTCAGATTTAATGAATTTTATTGATTTGCTACCACAATACGAAGGAAAAAAGTATGGCTTCTAAATATAAGTTCCACGCTATTAGGCGCAAAAATGGGCTATATCAGGCGAATTACTGGATTAATTTGCCTGATGGCTCCAAAAAGCGAGAAGCTGTTTATGATAGGGATGAAAAAGAATTGCGCAAAAAGTGGGAAAAGGCTGTTGCTTTAAATATCACTGGTGAAGTAATTAATAAAAGCAATCTAACTGTAGCTACCTATCTTACTAATTGGCTTGAAACATCCCCCAATTTAAAGATTCTTACAAAACGTGGTTATCAAAGCAATATAAATTGCCATATTATCCCTAGAATTGGTAATATAAAATTATCTAGCCTGACAACCATGCGAGTTCAACAAATGATAAACGATATCATAAAAGGCGGCAACTCTGCTCGAACTGCCCAATTGATAAAAGCCATAATGTCTAGCGCCTTAAAACAAGCCGAAGCTCAAAAGTTGATTCAGCCTATTATTATGAAATACGTCCAAATACCAAAACATGAACCAAAAGTCCGTGAGGTTTGGGATAAAGAGGACGCAGACAAATTTATGCGAGCAATCAAAGGCGAACGCTATCGTTTCTTTTATGAAATGTATTTGACTTACGGTTTACGTCGTGGTGAGGCCATAGCATTAAAATGGGAAGATATAGACTTTAACGAAAAAATTATTCATATCAGACGAGAATGTATTAATTTAAAGGGTGGGCCCATAATTGACACATTGAAAACAAAGACTAGCAAAAGGGATTTACCTATGCTTTCACATATCGAAGCTTTACTAAAATCACTATCATACAATGATACGGAAGGTTTTATTATCTCGAACGACAATGAGCCAATTAATCCAGATAGCGTAAGTAGACGTTTTAAAATAATTATCAAAAATGCCGGACTCCCAAATGTAGTATTACACAGTTTAAGACATTTCGCAGCAACCACATTAAAGGAAGCGGGCGTGAATATCAAAGATACGCAAGAAATAATGGGACACTCCACACCAATCACCACCCTGAAATATTATCAACATGCCCATATGGAAGCAAAGCGTGAGGCAATGCTAAAATACATGAGTTATGTTGGTTTTAGCCAAAATTGATGTATGAAAATGATGTATGGCAAAAGAATAACGGTCTTTCAGGCGTTTTTTACAGATATAAATACCTCATTATTAAATCGTTATAACAAAAAACGCGTACGATTTTAAGTCGAACGCGTATACCAATTCCGCCATCCGGCCACTCTATAATTATACCACATCTTGAAATTCTTAATTCCTTTTGTTATAATATAAGTATTGAAGGCGACTTTGTGATTAGGTTCGCAGGGCCAAGTCCTATTTTTTTATTTTGTTAAATCAATCACAAAACCTTTAGACTTCAAAAACAAAATGGTATTATACTCACCTTCCTCAAGTATGACTCCATTAATAACATATTGCGTTGTTTTGCGCATGCAAACAGCCTAACAAAAAACAGGCATATATTCAACCCCCACCCATCCACTTAAAACCGTCTAGGCTTAAATCTGGCCAGCGGCAATTGCGCCATCGGCCGCAGCAGTCACAAGCTGACGCGTAGTTTTAGTCCTACAATCCCCAACCGCATAAATCCCCGGGCAAGAAGTCTTGCAATCCTCACCAGCAACAATATATCCTTTTTCATCCATATCTACTAGCCCCTTCAAAAACCCAGTACTTGGCACACGTCCAATCGCTACAAATACTGCTTCCGCATCTTCTGGAATTGGATCATCGTGATGAATATGATAAACCTTCGAAGCGATACCTTCCAAATATTCAATTTCATCTTTTGCAGAATTACCACTACCTACTACCACCACAGGCTTACCTTTGTAGAGCGCGCCGTCACAAGTAGCACAATACGAAATCGCGCGCTTGCCAGCATCGGCCGCCTGCTTTTCGCTTAGTTTCCTAGGCTCTGCTCCCACCGCTACAATTACGGCTCCTGCCGTGTATTCGCCATCTTCTGTTACAACTCTAAAACCGCCTTCGATTTTCTCCACCTTCTCCACTTCTTCTAACTCTATCTCGGCACCAAGTTCCGTAGCTTGGTTTTTTACTTTGTTAATCAAATCTACACCAGACACCTTAAAATCACCCGGCCAGTTTTCGATCGAAAGTGTATTGATGATTTGCCCACCATACACCTTGCCTTCCAGCACCAAAGTTTTTTTGCCGGCACGCGCAGTATAAATTGCAGACGTAAGCCCTGCAATCCCCGCACCAATAATTATTACATCCCAGTCCATTATTCCCTCACTAACTTTTCAAGTTTTTTTGGCGAAAGCACACCTACTTCGCGGCGAACTTCTTCCCCATCTTTTAAAACCACAAAACAAGGAATGGTTGACACTTCATATTTTTCGGCCAGCTCATCCTCTTCATCAATATTAATAGACCTCACCTTGATCTCTGGGTGATTCTTTTCAAATTCTTCCACAGTCGGTTTCATCATTTGGCATGGGCCACACCAATCTGCATAAAAATCGAGTAATTCCATTACAAAAGCTCCTTTACTTTATCTTCAAATTCTTCTGGTTTATCAGTTGGTCCAAAACGATATACTACATCACCATCACGATTTACCAAAAACTTAGTAAAATTCCACTTAATAAATCCTTTTTCCTTGCCAACCCCAGGCATCTTGGAAATCGCTTTCATCGCAATTTTATTCTTCATACCTTTTGGCTCTGGGTCTTCAGAAATTTGCTCCTTTAGATACTTCCAAACCGGCTCAGCCTCATCACCATTTACCTCTACCTTCTTTAATTGGTCGAAAGTAGTTTTGTATTTTGCCGTGCAAAACTGATGAATCTCGTTATCATCACCAGGAGCCTGGTGGCCAAACTGGTTGCAAGGAAAATCTAGAATCTCGAGCCCTTTATCATGGTATTTCTTATAAAGGTTTTCTAGCCCTTCGTATTGCGGCGTAAAACCACATCCAGTCGCAGTGTTTACAATTAGTAAAACCTTTCCTTTCAGATCTGCAAAATCCAGCTCTCCCTCACCGCGCTTCTTAACTTTATAATCATATATGCTCATATCGGGCTCCTTATTATTAATATAAGTATATCATAATTAGGCTTTTCCTAAGCTTGCTATATCAAGGCTGAAAACCTGAAAAAATAGTGATGGAAAGCCGGTACTGTAATACCGGAAGGATTCCATCAGATTATTTTTTCAGGTTTTCACCTAAGCAAGCGTGGAAAAGTCTAATTGTACTATACCTTATTAATAACAGGAATCACGATAGGTGTATGTCCGGTTGCATCAAAGAGAATATGTGTAATATCTTCTTTAATCTCTTCTTTTAGCACTTTCATTTCCGGGTCGGTAGAAATCGACTTATCCGTCTTTTGTCTTAAGTAGTGACGAATCTTGCCAATTAGCTCCTCAGAATTATCAAGATAAATAAATGCACGCGATACGATGTCTGGAGTCTTCATTAGATGTCCAGTCTTTTTATTCAAAGTAAGAACAATCACAAAAATACCCTCGCGTGAAATATGAATTCTATCCTTCACTACCGCTTCATGTACTGGTTGATCTGCATCATCATAGAGCTTATTTCCTACATGAATACGCCCAGCCTTACGAATAGTCTTTTCCTTAGTAAACTCAATAATATCGCCATCATCAGAAACAAGAATTCTGTCACGTGGAATACCTACCACATTTTCAGCCATCTCGGCATTGTGCTCGAGCATATAAAACTCGCCGTGATATGGTACATAGTTAGTTGGATGCATACGAGTTACAAACTCCACATGATCCTCAAAATATGCGTGGCCAGATAGATGCAAAGGTCCGATATTGGTTAAGTGCGTCTTGCCGTTTTGAATTACCTGCGCACCTTCACGAAGAAGCCCGTCCACGGTATTCACCACGTGTGGCTCGTTGCCAGGAATTGGATTAGACGAAAACACAATCGTATCAGTAGATTTAATCTTGATATATTTATGCGCGCCAGTCACCATACGGTTTAGTACCGCATTCATTTCACCTTGTGAACCAGTACATACAATACAAACTTGCTCGTCTGGAAGTTTAATGATGTCTTCCATTTTTACAATCGTATCTTTTGGCACTTTGATAGACTTCGCACGAAGCGCTACTTCTACGTTGTTTATCATCGAAAAGCCAGAAAACGCTACTTTACGGCCACGCGCAGCTGCTTCTTTTAGTACCAATTCAATACGCGAAATCTGCGACGAGAAACATGAGATAATCACACGGCCATTTGCATAATGGTCCATTACCTTACCCAAGTTTTCACCAACGTCATATTCAGAATGTGGATGTTTGCCCGGAGAATCAATATTCGTAGATTCGTTTAGCATCAAATCGATACCTTCTTTTGCGACAATCTCATCAATACGCTCATAGTCGGTTTGGATACCCATTGGGTGTTCTTCGTGACGCCAGTCGCCAGAAAGATAAATCACACCATTTGGAGTGCGCACTACAATCGCAGTATTGCCTGGAATGGAGTGCAGAGTATGAATAAATTCAACTGAAAGATTCTCAGACACCTTGATTTGCTCATGGCGGAACGGATCTACCTTTACATAATTTAGCTCTGGCACATCTTCTAGTTCAGACATTTGTTTTTCAATCATACCAATCGTAAAATCAGTACCATAAATTGGCGTGTATGGATTAAAATGTGGCAAAAGATGTCTACAGGCACCAATATGATCTAGGTGCGCGTGCGTAAAGCAAATTGCCTTAACCTTAGAAATATTGTCTTCGAGATATTTAATATCTGGAATCATGTAGTTTACGCCAGGATAATCTTCCCCGGCAAAGAGCACGCCCATATCTACTACTATCATCTCGGACTTATATTCAATCACCGTCATATTTTTACCAATACCAAACTCGCCTACACCACCAATCGGGATAATACGCACCGATTCTGGGTCTGGACGCATATTTTTAAGCTTAGCATTTGTAACTTGTTCGCCACCGTAGCCATTATAACGAGATTTGTTTACTGGCACGCCGATGATATGCTGTGTAGCCTGCGCATTTACATCTTGGCTCAACATTCTTTGGTGATGTACCATCTCCCCTTTTTTGGTACTAACAGAAAGATTAACTTTGCGCTGCTCAGCCTCAGTCTTTGCCTTGGATTTTGCAGTTTCTTTGGCAGGCTTTGCGGCTTTTTTGCTAGCTTTTGCTGCCTTTTTTGCAGCAGGCTTTGCTACCAACTTTTCATCTTTGCCACCAGGGCCAAAATTAGAGTTAAAATTACGCTTTTGCGCTTCTTCGAACTGCTTTTTTATATCCGGCAGACGCTCTGCTCTCATTTTTAAAAGGCGCGCACGACGCTCCTCTTCTTGTTTATTCATAAATTTCCTTTTTGTTAATTACAAGTAAAAATCAGTATCTTTATTATAGCAAAGTTCTTGTATTTTTACAACAATTTGCTATAATAAATATATACAGCATTTGACCGACCCGGCAGGGCCGGCTGTTTTATTTTAAGGAAAGGATTAAAAAATGGAAAACCTAGACCTCAAACAAATGTCCGCAATGGTTGACATTATTGCCGAAGAAAAAGGCTTACCAAAAGAAACCGTCCTTGACGTCATCGAGCAAGCAATTGCCGCTGCATGGCGCAAAGACAACGGCGACCGCGAAATGAACGTCCGTGCCGTCTTAAACACCAAAAATGGTGAAGCTGATGTATTTGTAGCTCGTGAAGTCATCGAAGACGACGTAGCCTACAACCCATCTACTGAAATCCCTCTAAAAGAAGCTGGCAAAGGTGCCAAGCTTGGAGATACCGTAGAGGAAAAATTCAAAGTAACCACCTTTGGCCGTGTTGCTGCACAAACTGCTAAGCAGGTTGTAGTTCAACGTCTCCGCGAAGCTGAAAACGATGCAGTTCTCACTGCCTTCGAAGATAAAATTGGCACCGTAGTCACCGGTACTGTCTCTCGCGTAGAATCCAGAATCGTCCGCGTAGATCTTGGCCGTGCTAATGGTATCATGCCACGCTCCGAACAAATCGACGGCGAATATTACACTGTAGGTAGTCGTATCAAGGTATTTATCAAGGGCGTAGAAAGAAACGACCGTGGTGCACAACTCATCCTCTCACGTGGTTCTGCAGAATTCATCGAGTATCTCTTCCGCCAGGAAGTTCCAGAAATCGACAACGGTACCGTAGAAATCCGTGGCATCGCCCGTGAAGCTGGTCGTCGCACCAAAATCGCCGTTATGTCTACCGTTCCAGGCGTAGATCCAGTTGGTACCTTCGTAGGTGGCCGTGGTATACGCGTCCAAGCCGTCATGAACGAAATCGGCGATCGCGAAAAAATTGATATTATCAACTGGAGCGACAACGCTTCCGAATACATCCGCGAAGCACTTTCCCCAGCCGAAGTTATCAAAGTTGATATTGATGGCAAAAAAGCCAAAGTTTACGTTTCCGAAGACCAACAGTCTATCGCTATCGGCAAGCAAGGTCAAAACGTCCGTCTCGCTTCCAAACTTACTGGCTACGACATCGACATCGAGCTTTCTAAAGCTCCAGCCAAAAAGAAGAAACAAAACGTTGAAGATTCTCTTCTCTCCGCTATCGAAGAGTCCGAAGAAGAATAATCAGAATTAAAAAATACCCCCGAAGGGGTATTTTTTAATTTGGCGAAATGCAATATGTATTATTATTTATTTCAAGCTGATACAGCACAGCATAGCTCCGCTTTGAAGCTGCCACTACAACCATCGTCTCATCACATTTAGCACCTGGAACAAGATAAATTATGTGTTCGTCAAAAGGAGAGTCACCGCCAATAGTATATCCTGAGTCTGTTTTTATCAGCTTACTATGACTTCCGCTTTTTGGCGTAGTAATCTCACCTTCATACAAATTATCAGTAATATATAGGCTATAATATACTCCACTAGGATCCTTAAAATCATTAGATGTATTGCCATCATTAAGGTATGCTCTCAAAAAACTACAAGCATAATCGGAGTCACCGCAGTTAAACGAACTGCTGCCCTTCCAATACGAAGGTCCTTTTGGTAAAACGCCTCTATTATTTGCTTGATAACTTGTAACGTCTGCCGCGAGCCTAGCCATATCACCACGGCGCCATGCATCATATGCCGAAGCAACATCCACGTCTGATTGTTCATCCTCTTTATCTTTGTCATTTTGATGCGTCAAGACTACGACTACACCCACAACAATTGAAACTATAACAATAGTAGCACTAATAATCGCTGCAATTATGACTCCGCGGTTATCTTTAGGGGTATTATCAACTTCTTTTTTCTCTTCGTCCATTCTCACTTCCTATTCGTCAGTTTCGCCGTCGTCGTCGTTTTCTTCTTCGTCATCATCTCTTTCATCAAAGTTAAAGCCATCATCATGGTTACGACCATGTCTATCAACCAATGAATTCTCATCTTCATCTGGTAATTCAATATTCCAACCAGGGTTTGTTCCAGGAATTTTTTCGTGCATATTTATTCTCCTTATTCTTTTTATTAGTTTACGCCTTTCCCTTACATATTGTCAATAAATAAGATGTTATAATAAGACTATGAACCCAAACAAGATAGGAAATACCTCAAAAATACCAAGAAAGAACATTGGCCAGAAAATTATCTCTTTTTTTACTCCCAAAAATTCAGGCGAAACCACCACCGGCGATAGTTACTTACTCTCTGAGCATCTTAGTGAAGACGAAATAGAAGCCCATAAAGGCACCATCGAAAAATGGGATAAAATAGACATTACCATAAGTAATGAACTCGGTAACTTAATCGAAGAAAAAGTAAAAGACTCAGATTATCGTTTTGGTGTTCACCGTTCGTATTTTGTAGATAGTGATGATCCAAAAAATGATAATACTCTACAAAATATCATGCAAAACGGCCTCGATGTATTTGGCGATGCCAGTAGCGGTGCCGTCCGCAAAGACGCAGATCCTAGTAAAACGGTTTCTTTTTGCAATAGTTTACTTAATGCTGTCATCCTTACTAAATCTAGCCGCCAAGGCTCCAACGGCGCCGTGCTCGTAGCTATCCCAAGCGAATTCGTAAGCGAAGACGGCGAAATCATCCCTGGCGAAGAAGAAAATGTCTATAATTACGGTGAAGGCGGATTCCCTTCAATTAAACCAGAATATATTCTAGGCTTTGCCCCAGGCGGCGGTCATCATGGTGCCCATATCACTTTTATCCCTAAGAGCGAAATCCTAAAAAATAGCGAATAGAAAAAACCGCTCTTTCGAGTGGTTTTAGTTTATACTGAACTTACACAATAAACAGCGCTGCCTTCCAACTGATATAGAATTGAAAAACTTCTCTCGTTGGCACTTTTTATCGCTGCACCTTCACCATCCTTGCAAGATGAACCTGGAATAATATATATCACATGTTCTTCAAAAGGAGATTCACCACCAATTGTGACTGAAGAATTTTCACTTCGTTCAGAAAATACTAGCTCGCTTAACTTACTCCCATAAGAAGAATAAAGCCCAGTTGTAGCCCAGTTACCAGTCAAATACAAACTATACGGTGTTCCATCTGGATCCATGAATCCTCCGTCTATAGCAAAGTAATTTTTCACGAGAGCGCAAGCTGTATTGCCAGATTCACACTCAATCTCTTTTGTCCCTTTCCAATACGAAGGCCCAACTGGTAACGCCCCCCTGTTATTTGTTTGATACTGGACCAACGAAGCAACTACTCCAGCCAAATCGTCACGACGGACGCTATTTCTTCGTACAGTTGATACATCCTCGACAACCACATCATTGTTTATCAAATATTCACCATCTTCCCTCCATCCATCATCGGGATACCCAAGACCTAGCAAAAAATCTTTTGCACACTTATTGCTTTTGGCGAAAAACCATAAATATGTATTTTCGTCAAAAACAGTATAAGACACTTCATTTTGAAAATAGATTCCATAGCCGCCGTAATACTTCTTATAACTTCCATTATCCACCAATAGTTCATCAGAATTATAGAATGACATCCTTTCAGTTTCTATAGCTGGTTTATTATATTTAGAATAATGTATAAGAAAAATATCGTTTTTAAAAGTAGTTGAGTTGCTAATCTTATCCAGTTCGTCGTCTGATATATTCTCCTCACAGGATAAAGTATATACTACACCATCATCGTTTCCATGTATTCCGTCCCCAGATTCCTGGATAATCAATCCTTTTTCAACACAATAGTTGCGTATTACCTCAGGCGTCAAAACAGTATGAGAATGTGAGCGTACAATGATCGTAATAACTACTGCACATATCCCAACAAATAGCATAACCAGAATTATATACAAAAATCGTTTCGTTTTCTTATTATTCTTTATGCTAACTTCCTCAGATGATTGCACTAAAGAATCAGTTACCACATTGTCATCAGTTTTTTCCATTCTTTTTCCTTATACTTTCTCTACCTATTATATTATAAAAACTAGAAGAAATATACTCAATGTTATATACCAAGAAAAAACCACTCTTTCGAGTGGTTTTTCCATAATTTGGCACCTTCCTAGTTTCCCGCATAGCAGTATAATCGGCGCGACTGGGCTTGACTTCTGTGTTCGGAATGGGAACAGGTATTACCCCAGCGCTATGGGCACCAAATCGTAATAATAAACGTCATTATTATTACTATTGATGTCCATAAGATGCAAATTGATTTTAAATGACGTGCGACACTTGATAAAATCGAGCGTCGGTTGCTAGCTAAGTCCAAGACATAAAAAGGCGATGGACCTATTAGTACGCTTCGGCTCCATATGTTGCCATACTTCCACCTTGCGCCTATCAACCAGATCTTCTTTCTGGAGTCTCCTAGGGAATTCTTATCTTGGAGTGGGCTTCGCGCTTAATATGCTTTCAGCGCTTATCTCTTCCGAA
This sequence comes from Candidatus Nanosyncoccus sp., assembly GCA_045587885.1. Taxonomy (GTDB): domain Bacteria; phylum Patescibacteriota; class Saccharimonadia; order Saccharimonadales; family Saccharimonadaceae; genus Nanosyncoccus. The sequence continues at coordinate 64,696 of JAZNDC010000029.1, forward strand.
CATAGCTACCCGGCGATGCAGTAGGTGACCACAACCGGTACACTAGAGAT
>JAZNDC010000030.1:0-67372 GCA_045587885.1 Candidatus Nanosyncoccus sp.
TATGAGTCCCACGCTCTAACCAACTGAGCTACGGTACCACGTTCTTATATTATAACATAGATTTAAAAAAATGGTACCTCCGATAGGACTCGAACCTACGACCCTCTGTTCCGAAGACAGATGCTCTAATCCACTGAGCTACGGAGGCATATGTGGTATACCCGACCGGAAGGACTTTCCGTTTCGGGTAGCAGATAAACGAAACCAAAGCAAGCTTTGCTTTCGCTTATCTGGTATACCCGACCGGAATCGAACCGATATTGTCAGTTCCGGAAACTGATGTTCTATCCGTTGAACTACGGGTACATGTGGTATTATTATACCATTTTTTGGGGTTTTCAGCTACGGTGGGGGTTGTAAATTTTACAACGATATGCCTATAATTTCGTATGCTACATCAGTCATGTGGGTTTGTGGGGATGTGTGTGGGGATTATTTTTGGAGCGGTGCTAGCGGTAGCACTAAGGATTAATTATTTTGCCTCGCCGATATGGCTGGTTGCGGCGGCTTTAATGCTAATATATGCATATATCCATCCAACCGTAGCGTTCACTGTGGTGGCATTTGTAGCAGGAATGTTTTTGATATTTTTTCGAGTGACGGCGGAACTAGCTAACGAAGACTATATAAGTCAATTTTCTGGGCAGACGGTGGTGGTGACTGGCACGATAGACGGTGATCCGGAAACGGATGAGAGTGGAACGAAGTTTAAGCTAATTAATTTGCGGTTTGGCGAGAACGGGGAATATGAAACGTGGGGGAGTATTTATGTTTCTGAATATAAGAATAACAAACTCGCGCGGGAGGATGAGATTACGCTGGAGGGAAAAATGAGCGATGGTTTTGGTACATTTGCGGGGTATATGTATAAGCCAGCGATAAAAAGTTTGCGGCAGCCGGAGCCGGGAGATTTGGTTCTCAAGATTCGGAATTGGTTTGCAGAGAGGATTCGTGGGCTGGTGCCGGAGCCGGAAGTAAATTTGGGGTTGTCGTATTTACTAGGCATGAAGTCTGGCTTATCGGACGAATTGGCGGAGAATCTTCGTATCGTGGGATTGGTACATATTGTGGTGGCGAGCGGAGCACATTTGTCGATACTAGTAGAGATTGCGCGGAAAATTTTTGGAAAAATTTCGCGATTTGCGGGGCTGATGTTTTCGGTGATTTTTATATTGTTTTTTATGGCGATGGTGGGGTGGACGCCATCGATTATGCGAGCGGGAATTATGGCAATACTAACGCTTGTTACATGGTACGTGGGGAGAAAAATCGCACCACTTCGGATGATTATAATGGTGATGGCGGTGACGTTGATGATGGAGCCGATGTTTCTAATTAATTTAGGCTGGCTACTTTCGTTTGCGAGCTTTGCTGGGATTATGCTAATAGGGCCGGAGCTTACAAGAATTTTTTATGGAAAGAAAAAGCCGGGGTTTATTGCAGAGATGGTGATTACGACTTTGTCTGCAACGATAATGACTTTGCCGGTGACGCTTTATTATTATGGAACAGTGTCGCTGATTTCTGTGATTGCAAACTTGCTAATTTTGCCGACGCTGAGCTATGCAATGGGATTGGTTTTTCTCGCTGGCGTGGTGGCAGGGATACCGGGAGTGGGAATTGTGGTGGGGTGGTGCGCGACAAGGCTGCTGGATTATCATATTGCGGTGGTGGAGTTTTTTGGAAATATGCGGGAGTTTTTGATAACGATACCGCCGTATCAGCTGTGGGTGTTTTTGATTTATATATTTATTGTGGGGCCACTATTATATATATGGTGGAAAAAGCATAGGCATAATAAGAGTTATGCTATAATGAAGGCATGAGTAGTATATATAGCGATAATGTATTAGGGGGATTACAAAACTTTAAAAAGTGGCTATTTAGATTCGCTGTTGGTCTACTGATTTTTGCAGTAGTACTAGGCGGCTTGACGCTTCTAATTGGTGATGCGAGTTTTACGACTGCAAAACTAATTGGCCAATTTATGAGCACCGTATTTATCATTGGTTTTATGATGCTCTTTACGACTTGGGATATCAAGTTGATTGAATCTAGAAGAATGTCTGTGCAGATACTTGCTACAATTGGTCTGGCATTTAACCTTTTGTGGGCAATTCTTTGGATTATTATTTGCTGGGCACCAGAGCTTGTGCAATGTTCTAGTGAATTCTTGGTATGCGATTATAGCCCACTAGCCAAAATTGCATCGATTTGTACTTCGATGTCTCTGTTTGGCACACTCTGTGGTGGCGTGATGAATATGTATGAAGGTAAAAGGAAAGATATTATTTTGCCTTTAAAAATTACTACTGCTGTTTTGCTAGGATATGAATTACTGTTTGCAACTATGACTGTGCTTCTGGATGGCCATGTAAATGAAAGATTTGCGCTTCTTTCTGGATACGCTGGAGTGCTTTGGTTTATCTTGTGGCTTATTACTCTTGCTGTGTCCTCTAATGAGAAGAAGAAAGAGCTTGGTAACCAGACTGCAAAAACGCAAGAGGAAAAAGAAACGCCAGCAGAAAAAACTGATGAAGAAATTCGCAAAGAAGTAGAGGAAAGACTTAGAAGGGAAAGAATCGAAAAAGAAGTACGTGAAGAAATGGAAAAGGCTGAGAAAAAAGAAGATTAATTGGTTTGTAGAGTCCACTTCTTCGGAGGTGGACTTTTTGTGTTTTTGATAGTATAATATAGAGAAGTTAGTTTATAAAAATTGGAGAAATAATATGTCTGGACATAGTAAATGGGCTACTACTAAGCGTCAAAAGGCGGTAGTGGATGCCAAGCGTGGCGCTCTCTTTACCAAGATTGGGAATCAGATTGCGATTGCGGCAAGAGCTGGTACTGATCCTAATATGAACCCATCACTTGCAATGGTGCTAGAAAAAGCCCGTCTTGCAAATATGCCAAAAGCAAATATTGAGCGTGCGATTGCGCGTGTGGCTGATAAGTCTGCAGCGGCTCTGATTGAAGAGGTTTATGAAGCTTACGGCCCTGGTGGGGTTGGAATTGTGATTGAAATTGCGACTGACAATAAAAACCGTACGATGCCAGAAGTACGTCATACTTTGGATAAGAATGGTGGCCGTATGGCTGATCCAGGAAGCGTGATGTTCCAATTCGCTAAGAAGGGTGTAATTGAAATTTCTGAAAAAGGCGAAGATGCTCTCATGGCTGCGCTTGAAGCTGGTGCTGAAGATGCCGTAGAAGAAGATGAGGGGACTGTGATCTATACGGCTTCTTCTGATCTAATGAAGGTACGTGGAGCTCTTATTGATGCAGGTCTTACTGTGACGAGTGCCGAACTTCAATATGTGCCAAATAACTATGTGCCGATTGAAGGCGAGAACGCTGAAAAGCTCGAGAAATTGCTTGATGCAATCGACGAGCTAGACGATGTAGTTAATACTTACACGAATGCAGAATAAACAAAACCGTCTCTAGTAGAGACGGTTTTTTGATGGATTAAAGTGCGATAAAACTTTTGGCACTGTTTTTTGCTTTTTGCTCTTTGATTCGGTTTTTTAGAATACGTTCATCCGCTTCTTTGGTGATTTCTTGATAGCGCTTTTCGCCTGCTTTGACCTTTGATTTTGTTACTCTTTTACTTGCGTTTGAATCTGGGATTATTATTTTAGACATATGCCACCTCCTTAATGTACTGTGCTGAGTTTTATTTATTATAACATGAGTAGGTGTAATTGAAAAACACAATAAAAAATGTTAAAATATGTAACGCAAATTGTTCTTTAACATACTATTTGAAAGAGGTGAAAAAATGGATGAAAAACGTATTATAGCAGTAATAGTGCCTAAAAAACGTACTATGACTACTTTGGCGGCTTTGTTTAATTCTATTGAAAGAAAAGAAGTGAGTGAGATGGTAGATTTAGACAACTTGATCAACAAAAAGGAGGGAATAAGCAGGATGAACAATTACAATGAGGATATGGCAAAGTTATTTAATGAGTGTGGCTTAACCGGGTTTGAACTTAGGGAACTCACAGATTCGGAAAAGGCAACTCCGGAAGATTGGGCAAAACTTGAGCAGCGTATTGCACTTAGGTCGGCCGAGAATGCTAGAATGTTAGATGTTAGTATGTTTAATGCAAAAAATGATTCATTTCCGATAGTATGATCTAAACCCAGCTTTTGCTGGGTTTTTGCTTTCAAGAGTCTGTGCAAAAGAAGAATAATCTGTTATAATAGTAAATGGAAAGGTGGCCGAGTGGTTGAAGGCACTGGTCTTGAAAACCAGAGATGGCAACATCCGCAGGTTCGAATCCTGTCCTTTCCGCCAAATCTTAGCCGTAATGGCTATTTTTTGTTATAATATTGGTATAAATTAAGGAGTAAAAATGAAAAACATATCAAGCATAATTTGGGGTCTTGTGCTGGTCGCGGTTGGTGTGATTCTCGGCGGCAACGCAATGGGCTGGTTTAATATTGACGTCTTCTTTGATGGATGGTGGACATTATTTATTATCGTGCCATGCGCGATTGGTTTTGTTACAGAACCTGGTGAGCGTATCGGTCATCTAATTGGTCTAGCTGTAGGTGTATTCTTACTTCTTGGCTGCCTTGATGTCTTGTCGTTTGATACACTTTGGAAACTTGTATTCCCAATCGTAGTTATCTTGGTGGGCCTATGCATGATTTTCAAGAATGTGTTTTCGACTAAGTTTAATGAATCTACTAAAAAACTGAACGAAAAAATCAACAAAGATGATGAAGTTGGTGCCGTATTTGGTGGCCAAAATGTCGACATGAATGGCGAAGAGTTTAAAGGGCGCAACATTAATGCTGTCTTTGGTGGAGTTAAATTTGATCTTCGTAAGGCTAAAATCAAAGAAGATGCTGTAATTAATGCGTCTGCTATCTTTGGTGGAATTGATATTTTGGTACCGGACGATGTGGTTGTTGTAACTAAATCTAACTCTCTATTTGGTGGTGTGTCAAACAAGAAATCTTCTGAGGCAAAAGAGGGCGCACCTACTATTTATGTAAATGGTATGGCAATCTTTGGTGGCGTGGAGATTAAATAATGAATACTGCGCAAAAGATTATTAAATATATTGCGATGGCTTTTGCGGCGTTACTTTCTGTATCGATTATTGCTGGGCTGATCTTTGCTGGACTTGGGCTTATGACTGCCACAAAACTGATTAGCAATAATTCTCACGTAGAGATTAGTTGCGAGGCGGATGAGGCGCCATGTTTGCAAGTAGCGCTTGCGGCTTCTGAGCTCGTAATTAAAAAAGGTGATGAGTTTACCGCCGAGAGCACTTACGACAAGGTAGAGATAAAACAAGATGGTAATTTGATGGTGATTACCGAAAATGGCGGAAGCATTTTTGGTGATTACAATAGAACTACTACTGTGTATGTGCCAGAAGACATGGAATTTACTAAGGTTGGAATTTCTGGTGGTGCTGGTAGGATTTATGTAGAATCTCTTCGTGCAAAAGAAATGGAAGTGGCACTGGGCGTAGGAGAAACTGTGTTTGACAAGCTAGAAGTAGAGAAGGCAAAATTTAGCACTGGGATTGGGCGCGTAGCGATTAATCTTGCTTCTTCCGATGATGCGTATGCGATTAAGGTAGACAAGGGAATTGGTGAAATTAAGTTTAATGGTAATAGTATCAGCAGCAATACTTGGATTGGAAATGGTGATAAGGTGATAGAAGTTAGCGGTGGTATTGGTGAACTGGAAATAAGGACGGCAGAGAAGAAGGCTGAACAGAAGGTCGAAGAATAAAAAACGGGCTGGACAAATTGTCCAGCCTTTTTGGTGACTTCTTGTGATTATGATTAGAATGGTGTCGGCATTATGCCGGTTAATTCGTGAAAATCACAAGGTCTTGAGTTGGGATTAGGATAATCCGAGATTGCCTCATCCTTCATCGTGTCGAAGTTCTGTCCAAAAGCGGACTTCAACATTTTTTCGGATAAATCCATTTTTTTGGTGGCTAAAGTTTCCGTCTTTTTGTTGACAACTCCTTTGGTGTCATCAAAGAAGATTTCTACTCTGTAAAGCTCACCATCTAAAAAGTCCAAAGAACCATGAAATTGTTTTTTCTCAATCTTCATAATAGCCCTCCTTCTAATGCGAGAAAACAACTTTATCTGTATAGTTATAGCACGAAATGCATAAAAAGTCAATTAAAATAGACATAATTCTTATGCTATAATGGGATTATGGATGAATCTGAAATCCAGCAAAAAAGGCGTGACAATGAAGAGCAGGCCACTATGGGTCGTGCTCGGATTTTGGGTTTACCTTATTTGGACACACGAGAGTTTGAAGATACAATTCCACTTACAGAGAAGTTTATATCTGTCGAACAGATGCATAAGGACTTTATTATTCCTTTGCAAAAAGGTGGAGGTGAAGTTCGTTATCAGTTTATGGTAACGAGTCAGACGCCGAGGTCTTTGATTGAGAAAATGCGTCAAGACTATCGAAATGATGGCGAAAATGTGGATTTTTTCTTGATTTCTGGTTCGGCTTACAAGGTGTTCATGCTTCGTTATGATCCACCGGTAGAGATACAATATGATGATATCAAAATTGGTGGCGAGGGAGATTCGGAGACAATCGCATCAGTGTCTAAGACGCTTAATTCAGTTTCTACGGAAAAGATTTTTGATTTTCTTATTGATCAAGCGGATAAACTTGGCGCATCTGACATACATATTGAAAATATGCGTGGCGAGATTAGGATTCGTATGCGTGTGGATGGGATTTTGCACCCGGTGGCGGATATCGATAAAGATAAATACCGTATTTTTATGGGGGAGCTAAGCTCTCGTGCAAATGTTTCGACGGCTTCGAATAAGCCACAATCAGGGCATATGCAAAAAGAAATCACTCGCGACAATGCAACACATATGCTGAACATTCGTGTGGAAACAATCCCGACGATGTATGGGCAGGATGCAGTGCTACGTTTGTTTAACTTTGACGAATCGTTGCTGAATTTGGATCTTTTGGGGTTATCTAAGGAAGAAAAAGCAGAAATCGATAGTGTGATTTCGCATCCGCGCGGTTTGGTTCTAATGGTAGGTCCAACTGGTTCAGGTAAATCCACTACTCTTTATTCGATGCTAAATGCATTGAACACAACTGACCGTAAGATTATTACACTGGAGGATCCGATTGAGTATGGTATCACAGGTATTTCGCAGATTCCAATTAATACTAATTCTGGTGGTTCGTTTGCGGAAGGACTTAGAAGCGTGCTTCGTTTGGACCCGGATGTAGTGATGGTGGGTGAGATTCGCGATGCGGATACGGCCAAGACAGCGATTCAGGCGTCTATTACTGGACATTTGGTGCTAAGCTCATTTCACGCAAATTCTACTTCGGCGGCATTTTCGCGTATGATTGATCTTATTGGTGTGAACCCAATTTTTGCAAGTTCGATTCGGTTGGTGATCGCACAGAGATTAGTGAGAAAACTTTCTGACACAAAGAAAGCGCGTCCAGCCACTGATGCAGAAGTAAAATATATCCATGAAGTCTTTGAAGGCGTTTCACAAGAAAAATTATCAGGGGTAGATTTAAATAATATCACGCTATATGACCCAGTAGTGTCGGAAGACGACCCATTTGGTTATAATGGAAGAACAGTGTTGATGGAACAGTTAGTCGTGTCTGAGAACATACAGGCATTTATACGAGGGGATGTAACCGACATAAATACGGACGCGATTGAAAAAGCAGCCAAAAAGGACGGAATGCTGACATTGGAACAAAAAGGTGTTCTTGCGGCGCTTCGTGGCGAAACCACTTTAGAAGAAGTATCTCGTGTGATATAATATGCGCTATATGAGTGAAAAAGTTATTTCTGACTACAACGGCTACGACTATAAAAAAGATTTTTGGGAAGATGTAGATCGTGAATATGAAGACCAAGCGGATCGTATGGCGATTCGTAAGCTACTTCCAAAGCGCATGGAAAAATTTGCTGATATTGGTGGTGGCTATGGTAGGCTTGCAAATGAATATATTAAACGTGCTCACAAAGTTTACATTTTTGATTATTCTAAGACAGAGCTAAAGCAAGCAAAGGAGATCTATGGCGATAAAATTGAAACCAAAGCTGGTGATATATATAAATTGCCATTTAAAGATAACGAACTAGATGGATTGATGATGGTGCGCGTAACGCATCATCTTAAGGATTTGGAGAAGGCAATTGGTGAATTATATCGCGTACTTAAACCAGGTGGCGTGGCTGTGATTGAGGTTGCCAATAAACGCACTTTGCCAAAAATTGCACGATTTGTAACTCGTCGTTCCAAGGTGAATCCTTTTGATAAAAAGGTTGCAAACTATAAAGAGATTTCTAAGGATGGTTTTTATAATTATCATCCAAAATATGTGGAAGATATTTTTACAAAGACTGGTTTTAAGCGCGAAAAGGTTTTGTCTGTATCGAATTTCCGTAGCCGTGGACTTAAAAAAGTGTTTAAGACAAAGAATTTGGTAAAGATGGAAAACTCTGCACAGCAGATTTTGGCGCCAATTCGTTTTGCTCCATCCATCTATTATAAGTTGAGAAAACCTGAAGAATAAGGTATAATAATACTGTTGGCGGGGCAGTCGTTCAACGGATAGGACATATCCCCTCTAAGGATACAATGCTGGTTCGATTCCAACCTGCCCTACCATTATAGGAACTGAATAAAAAGGGAGCTTGCTCTCTTTTTTGAAGGTTCGAAGTATCCACTATTTTTATTTATTGTGCTATAATGAGCTTATGCTAGAGTACAGATTATTAGTCGGTGGCTTGGTTGCTGTAACTCTTTTTTCTGGTTTTGCGCTTTCTTCTAGTGGTGCGGCCGCTGAGACATATACGAGGGATGCCCTCGTTCGTGTTTCGAGCGCATGTACCATGACTGGTGGTGTTAGTGATTTGCATGCTAGATCCGTTCCAATTGCAACATATGCTTCTGATATTGGAGAGACAACACTTTCTACTGTGTGTAATGATAACGGTGGTTTTGCAGTATATGCGATTGGTTATACGGGCAATGTAGACGGTACGAATACGTTGGTTCATGGTACTAATTCGAACAAAACTATTGCGACTGGTCTTACTACTTCTGGTAATGTCTCAAGTTGGGCTATGAGATTGGCAGCTGTTCAGAATGGTGGTAGTACCCCGACTATTGAGAATGGCTATAGTTCTTATAGTGTTGTACCAAATAGTTATGTAAAGGTTGTTTCGTATTCTTCTGCAACTGCGCTTAATACGAGCGTTTCATTTAAGACTTATTATGCGGTGTATGTTTCTCCAACTCAAGCTGCTGGTACTTATACTGGCCAGGTGAAATATGTGCTTGTGCACCCATCAGCTGCTACTCCTTCGTAATGTGCTATAATTAGCTTATGAAAAATATTGTTGAGGTAAAGAATTTTAAGATGGTTTTTGGTGACAAGACTGTTATCAAAGACTTGTCTTTTGAAGTAAAAAAAGGCGAAATCTTTGGTTTGCTCGGCGCGAATGGGTCGGGTAAGACCACTACCGTTAGGGCGTTACTGGGATTTTATCATCCTACAGCTGGTGATGTGCTGGTAGATGGCAAAGTGTATAATCCAGAGAATTCTAATATTAGGATTGGCTATCTTCCAGAAGAGCGTGGGTTATACCGTAAGGAAACAGTATTAGATACGATGGTGTATTTTGGTGAGTTGAATGGACTAAAAGACCCAGTAGAATGGAGTAAAAAATATTTAAAACGTGTTGGTTTAGAAGAAAAGGCAAACGAGAGACTCGAGAAATTGTCTGGTGGGCAACAGCAAAAGGTGCAGCTTGGCATCACTATTATGGGTGATCCACAACTATTAATTCTGGATGAACCAACTAAAGGTTTTGACCCGATGAACCGTAGACTTCTAATGGAAATAATTGAAGAGCATCACAAAAAAGGTGCGGCGATTATTATGATTACGCATTATATGGATGAAGTAGAAAAGCTTTGCGACAGGGCATTACTACTTAAAGATGGCGTGGCAAGAGCATATGGATCGATTGCGGACATCAAGAAAGAATTCAAGGGAAAGAGCTTGGAACAAATCTTTGTAGAAGTATATGGAGGTGAAAATGAATAGTTTTACTTTTAAAGTTGCAAAATTTGAAATCATGCGCCAGCTAAAAAAGCCAGCATTTTGGGCGGCGACGCTTTTAATTCCTCTTCTTATGGGTGGTATTTACTTTGTGAGTTTCATTTCGTCACAAAATGTAAATGAAAATCCGGAACTTAGCCAAGACACTAAAGTGGCTATTACGGATGATGCGGGAGTATTTTCGGAGGATGCACCATATATAATAAATGGGGATAAAGAATATGGAAAGGAACTTGTTACAAAAGGTGAGGTAGATTTATATTTCTATATTCCACAAGACTTTCTAGAAACTAAGAAAGCAGAGTTTTATCATATTTCAGAAGGGCTAGAAATATTTAATTTCGATGCTAATATTTTGAAGAGCTTGATGGCACAGGATGCGGCTAAACGTGTGTCTCCTTCGGATATTTTGTCACTCAATGGCCAGTTTGAAATTGTAGATAATAAGCTTTCTAAAGACGGTAAGGATTCTAATGCGCTCGGTAAGGCGATAATCCCGTTCTTTATTGGGATACTATTCTTTATGTTTGTTTGTTTATGCGGCAACAGATTTTTGTTATCTGTGGTGGAAGAAAAAGAGAATCGTATTTCTGAAATGATTTTGACGGCAGTATCGCCTAGACATTTGATTGTCGGTAAGATTATTGCGATGCTGGTGCTAGGTTCAATACAAATGCTAGCGATAACTATTCCAGTACTGTTATTGATATTTGCAAACCGTGATAACCCAATGCTTAGTCAAATTATTGGTATGATAGAAATTGATCCAGTGGCGATTATACTAAGTATTTTACTATTCATTGTGTCTTCTATATTCTATGCAGGGACTTGTACATTTGTGGGCTCACTAGTATCTACAGCAAAAGATGCATCATCGTTTATCGGGCCAGCAATTATTGCGATGGTATTTCCACTATACCTTATGCAAATGTTTATGATGACGGACCCAAACTTCATCGTGCAATTCTTTACGTATTTCCCATTATCTGCGCCGGTAGCACTGATGTTAAGGCAAGGGTTTGGCACAATCTCAACCTGGGAATACTGTATTGGCCTTGCCGTAGTGTTTGCGGCTGCAGTAGTGATGATTAGACTTGCGGTTATTACGTTCCAAAAGAACGCAATTAATTTTGGCACTGTTAGCTTTAAATTTGGCAGACGCAAAAAATAATACATTTTATGCTTGCAAGCGCTCCTTTTGTTTGGTAGAATAGAAAAAGTTGCTCGTTTTTACCCAGATTACTGCGAGTGGGCGTTAGGTCGGAGAGCAGCAAAACATTAAGGAGAATATTTGATACATGCGTATCATCAAGGCTAAGCGTTCTAAGGAACGCAAAGCAAAGATTGCTCCTGCTGAATGGCAAGAGTTTATCGAAATATAAAATAAGCCCTTTACAGGGCTTATTTTATTGCAAGGAGAAACTATTTTGCTTCAGCGATTTCGAGAAGGAGTTTTGTAAATTCTTCACCAGAACGAGCGGAATCCCACGAAATAACTTTGCCATTTACGACAACCTGACTGCCACTAGTGTTTGCCCAATCGATTTTTTGACCTTCAACATAGAAAGCTGGAGTACCAGAGACATCAATGCGTTTGCCGATACCCATGTCGAAGCTGATTTTCTTTGAAACGTTTTCGGAAGCGATGTCTTTGTTGAATTGGTCTAGATCACCTTTGCCGTCGGTGACTTTGGTGAAGTAGTTATTGAAGAAAGTAGTGCGTTCGGATGCAGAAGCGTATTCCCACTCTGCTTGATTAGCAAAGAGGGTGTCGGCATATTCTTTCCAATAGCCTTGAAGACCGGCAGCTTCGGCAGCAGAGGCTGCAGCGGTACCGTTTTGGTGGTAGCTAAGAAGGAAATTACGATATACTATGGCGAGCTTGCCCTCTGATTTTTCGACTGCTGCGTTGACGCGTGGATTAATAGAAGCACAACCTGGGCATTGGTAATCTGCATATTCGTAAATCTTGACCGGTGCATCTGGGTTGCCTTTGACGTGATCACCGATGTTGCCGTTGTGATTGTCTGCGGCGATGACGGAATAAAAATCATATTTACTATAATCGGTTGCTTTATTGTTGCCATCTATGACAATGTATCCGCCAATGCCTAGAATGGCAATAATGGCGACTGCGATAATAATTCCGACAGTGGAAAAACCTTTTTTCATGAAAACTCCTTTAATGTTATAATTATATCATATGTGGGATAAGATTTTATACAAGTTTACGAAGTGGGTTGATCCAAAGCTTGAGAAATATCGTCCGAAAAAACCGGAGGTAAAATATACCCCAAAGACTCTTGAGGATTTTATCGGTGTTTTACAGAGAACACCAAAGAGTATATTGTCTGAAAATGATCGTTCACGAATCGCAGCGGTGATGAGTTTTGATGAAAGAAAAGTATCTGACGTGATGGTAAAAAAAGGCAAAATGGTGTTTGTGAATGAAAAAGATTTTCTTGGCCCCTTGATGTTAGACAAATTATATAAATCTGGTTTTACGAATTTTCCGGTGGTGGATAATCATAACAAAGTAAAGGGAATTATTCATACCGAAGCCCTAAATGCGCTTGAGATTAAAAAGACTGATAGAGCATCCAAATATATGAGTTCGGATGTGTTTTATCTACACGTTGGTGATACTCTAAAAAAAGTTACTGAAGAAATAGAAAGAACAAATAGTTTTTACTATTTGGTATTGGATGAAAATGATGAGCTTGCCGGGTTCTTCACGATCCAAATGTTGTTGGACTATTTGCTTGCTTAAATACAAAGGCGAAAGATCGTAAAGACTTGGCCTTAGCGGCCCGGAGCGCGATCTTGAGCCTTTGGTATTTAAGCGAGAATATGGTATAATAGCTGCATGAGAATTTTGACAAATGCTTTAAATGAGTATATGGGCCAAAGTGTGACCGTAGAGGGTTGGGTAAACTCCCGTCGTGATCACGGTGGACTGATTTTTATTGATCTTCGTGACCATACTGGTATTATTCAATTAGTCGTAACTCCAGAGATGGCGGATGCTTTCAGGCTCGCCGAGAGTGTACGTGATGAATTTGTGTTAAAAGCGACTGGCAAGATGCGCGAGCGTGAGCCAGAGCTAATTAACCCAAATATTCCTACAGGTAAGATTGAGCTTGTAGTGTCTGAACTCGAGTTATTAAACCGTTCTGAACCACTTCCTGTAAATACACATGATGATGGTGAAAAGTCTTCTGAAGAGATGAGATTAAAATATCGCTTCCTAGATCTTCGTCGCCCTAGCATGCAGAAGATTTTGCGCGAGCGTGCAAGATATTACAGTTTTATTCGTTCTTACATGGAAGAACATGAGTTTATCGAGATAGCTACACCAATTCTTGCGAACTCATCTCCAGAAGGTGCGCGTGATTTTCTAGTACCATCTCGTCTCCATCCTGGTAAGTTTTATGCTTTGCCACAGGCGCCGCAGCAGTTCAAGCAGCTCTTGATGGTAGGTGGCGTGCCAAAGTATTATCAAATTGCGCCATGTTTTCGTGATGAAGATCCGAGAGCAGATAGGCTTTATGGTGATTTTTATCAGCTAGATATGGAAATGGCATTTGTAGATGATGGTGAAATTGTCCGCAAGGAAATTGAGCCACTCTATAAAAAACTTGCTACAGAATTTGCCGGTAAAAAGCTGCTTAGTGAAGATATTCCACGTATTTCTTATACTGAAGCGATGGAAAAATATGGTGTAGATAAGCCAGACCTTCGCTACAAGATGGAACTCGTTGAGCTTACTGATGTTTTCTCTGAAACTGAATTTAAGGTGTTTAAGGCACCATGCGTAAAAGCAATTTGCGTAAAGGGTGGCGCGAGCCTTACTCGTCGTGAGATTGATGAGTTTACTGAACAAGCTAGAAAACTTGGTGCTGGTGGACTTGCATATATATTATATAGTGAGGGTGAAGCGAAATCTCCTATCCTGAAGTTTATGAGCGAAAAGGAAATCGCTGGAGTAAAAGAACGTACCGGAGCGGAAGAGGGTGATGCGGTATTCTTTGGCGCAGATGAGCGCTCTCTAGTAAACAAAGTGCTAGGCCAACTTCGTATTAGTTTTGCGGATCATTTTAATTTGAAAGATCCAAACGTAATCGCATATTGCTGGGTAGTAGATTTTCCATTTTATGAATGGGATGAGAAGAACAAGAAGCTTGATTTTGGTCACAATCCATTCTCTATGCCAAAGGGCGGGCTAAAGGCACTTGAAGAGGCAAAGACCGATGAGGAAAAACTTGCAATTGTAGCAGACCAATACGATATGGTAATGAATGGCTATGAAGTGGCTTCTGGTGCTGTACGTAATTATAATCCAGAAATTATGTACAAGGTATTTAACATTCTTGGCTACAACAATGAATATGTAGAAGCAAGATTTGGTGGAATGCTTAATGCATTTAAGTTTGGTGCGCCACCACACGCTGGTTGTGCTCCTGGGCTAGACCGTATATTTATGGTGCTTGAAGATACTGAAAATATCCGTGATATTGTGGCATTCCCGAAAAACGGTGCTGGTGTAGATCTTATGATGGATTCACCATCCGTGGTAGACCAGTCTCAACTAGATGAAGCGCACTTAGCAATATTACCGGAAGAGGATTAAATAGAATGGGTGGGCGAATCAAAATCAAACAACCAAAGATAAGGACATGGATGCTCCTGGTGGTTTTGATTCCGCTATTCTTTATTGACGCAACTTTGCTTCGGCAAGACCATATTAGAATGACGGAACTTCGTGATGCGGTGCTTCAAGCAGATGAGGAAGAAGATGACGAGAAGATTGCTGCGACTTTGGCAGAGCTCAGGGATTTTGTATCAAGGAATATAGTAATAAACATTGTTGATGATAATGGTTCGCAGAAGATAATGTTTGGAACGGGTCCATTTTATCTTGAACATCAATATCTTCGTGCGGCAAATAAAGCTTTAGAGGAAGCGGAGGCGGCTCTTTCTGGCGATAGTAATCCGAATGGGAATATATATGGTATGGCCGGTGAAGTCTGTAGGCCACAGGCAATTGCCAATGGTTGGTCTTGGACTAATCCAAATTATATTAATTGTATGTTGACCGAGATTGATAAATATCCATCAGCGGCGGAGTTGCAGGATAAAATAATAGCAAGTATACCATCAACAGAATTGTACCGTCATAATTATGCTGCCCCGGTATGGGCCCCAACTTTGTCTGGGTTTATAATTCTGATAACCGTGATTGTAATTGTTGTAATTTTTATCAGATTAATGGGGTGGGTGATAATCCGCTTATCCCTATTATTCATCCGTTAATCTGGGGTTTTCCGCGTTTTTTCTCTAAAATCCCCCTTGACAATTGTTCTCTGGGGTCATAAGATAAGAATATATTAACTTAAGGAGGAAGCTTAAATGGCTTACGAACATACCAATGGCAAGGGAGTAAAGTACTACCTTCACAAATCTGAAGTAACTCTACGTGGTGGCAAACCTCAGACTATCTACTTCTTCACTAAAGACGAAAAAGGTGGCAAGGGTACTCCATGTGATCTCCCAGCTGATCGTATCGTTTGCGAAAATCCACGCAATGGTTTCTTGACTCTCAAGAAAAAATAATCAGTGCGCAAGTTAATTAGGTGCAAGAAAAAGAGCCTCTAGGGGCCCTTTTTCGTGGTATAATTATCTGAATGGGGATGTAGCTCAGTTGGTTAGAGCATGCGTCTTATACACGCAGTGTCCCTGGTTCGAGTCCAGGCATCCCTACCATTTTTTTTGTGTTATAATTTTAGCATGAGCGAGAAACTTCCAAGACGTCGCGAAATAATGGCCGAACAAATAGAGCAGGGTGAACAATACCATGCTGCGAGATGTTTGGAGAAAGTGGGGATTTTTAAGCGGGTTGGAACTCTTGATCTTTGGCATGGTCGTGCGGGCGATGGAAAAGAATGGAGGGTGCGACCTGCTTTTGATAATGCCTACGACAATACTGGTAATTCGAATACTAATAAAATACCAGCACTAAACACGGCAAATTATTCTGTAGCAAAGGAATTTGCAGAGGCAAGGGCATATGGCAATAAAACGCCTGATGTGCATAAAATAGTTTCCGGTGATCCAGATGCGGTGATTATTGATAGAGCACCAAGTGGGCTTACTAAAGAACAAAAGTATGAAATTCGAAGGGCTATAATGAAGCTTTCGCCATCTATTACTGAAGGTGCGCCGCTTAGCTTTAAGAATAGACACGATTTGGAATGTATTGATACAAGTGATTTTATTAATCAATATGGGATAATGTTTAAGGAAGATGTCCCTGATTTAGCAAAAACTGTTGGTGTTAGCGAAGAGCTAGTAATGCATGTTGGGTCAGCAATAAATACGAAAAGAATATTAAAGGGTGGAAATGTCTATTCGCTATGTAGTGCTTTTTTGGATAATAAAACTGAAATTGAAGTAACATTGGACGAAAATGAAAAACGGTCGCTTCCGATTAATCGTGAGTATCTGGCCAGTTGGTTTAGAGCGAACCACGTTGTAGGCTGTAAAAGAGTGATTAATTCTGCGACTCTAGGAAAAACGATTGACAGTATTCAGTTGTTTGATTTGGAAAAAGTGAATGTACCTGATGTTTACAAGACTAGAGAAAGAAATCGGATGAGGTTGTTTGGGAAGGCTGCACTTAAGGCAGCTAAAGAAAGCGTTGATGGCAAAAGCGAATTGGTAAAAACACTACACTCGAATTTGTATATAAAGCCACAGGAAATTATTGCGTTAGCAAAAAGGACTCCTGGTTTTGAAAGTGTGTTTGAGGCCGATGCCGGTAACTGGGAGGGATTTAAGCTCGGTGAGCATACGGAAACAGTTTTAAGAATCTTTGACGATAATTATGCAGATAGTTTGCCGGCTTCAATTTTGCCGGTGATGAGAATGGCACTTCTAGTACATGATATTGGGAAAGGCGAAGCCGTAAAACAGCATGATAAGAATAATCAAAGAGTATATAATGTGGAGTATGCAAAAAGATTTATGGATTTGAATTGCATTGATAAATCTACGCAGAAACTAATCATATCAATGATTGGTGAGGGCATGAAGAAGACTGAGAAAATGGTTTTGGCGAGAGACGACAAGAACATATTGTTGGAGCTAAGAAAGTATTGTTATCAGATTGCAACGGAGTATTTGGGTGAGAATGCAGATGATGATACTGCATATGGGTTTAAGTGCTTGCTAGAAGTTTTGCAGACTTGCGATAGCGCAGCATATACTACGATGGCTGTAACCAGGGGTAAAAATGGTATTTTTTATAGGAATAATGGTTCATTTGATAGCTCGTTTAAACTATATAAAGGTCTTACTGGTAAACGCACCCGTTTGAATTGGAATATTTAGAAGGAGTTTTTGGTATAATAGTGGTAATGAATAAAATAAAGACTTTTTTTCGTAGAATTCAGTATCGTTTGAAACACGGTTTTTTTACGGTTGAAAATGTCGTATTTTTGCTTGCGATTATTATTTGTTCTCTGTGTACGTTCAAGTCGATTGAATCAATGACAAGAAATTGGGAATTGTCTGAGAGATTAAACACTGAGCGACAGAATTTGGAACTGTTAAAGATTGAAACTCAAATGGCAGAACTTGAAAATGAGTACTATCGTTCTGACGAGTATCAGGAATTGCTGGCTAGAAAAAATGTAAATAAGAAACTTCCTGGTGAAAACATGGTTTCTATGCCAGAGAATAGCGAGAATGCCAAAAATAAACATCAGACTGTCGAAAAAACTGTTGAGCAGAATGAAAAATCGAATTTCCAGAAGTGGATATTATTCTTGTTCCCAAATCGCTAGTGGTTATGTGTTATAATGAATGCATGACAATGCGTCGTGGCTTTACGTTGATTGAAGTATCATTGTTTTTGGCGGTTACTGCTCTTCTTTTTGTAGGCATTACGGCTGGTACGCAAAACTCAATAAACCAACAAAGAAAATCTGATGCGATAAATGGTTTTGCTGATTTTCTTAGGAATGTTTATTCGGAAGTATCTAATCCGCAAAGTAATGGCAAGGGGACTAGCGACCAAGCGATTTATGGGAGATTGATTACTTTTGGTGAGAGTAAAGCTTTGGATGGCGAGAATAACGAAAATAAACGAGGCATTTTTGTGTACGATGTACTTGGTGATGTAAGTGGCGATTTTGGGTCCGGGTCTTCTCTCCAGAATATGTTAAAAGAACTGGACGTGACGGTGTTCTATGAAAAAAGGGCTAATAATGGAGTTAATGCCATGTTGTCTTTGGTCGGCCAAACTGAAAGTTATAGTCCAAGATGGCAAAGCGAAATAGAGAACACGACGAGAAATTCCGGCCCAATTAGCGCTGCGATTTTGATAGTACGCCATCCTCGTTCGGGCACAATTAATACTTTGGTGCTGGAGGGTTCTACGCTGGAAATAAATAATGCCGCTAGAGATTTAGCAAGCGGAACACCTATTACTATTAATTCGCCAGCCTATACTGGGACTCATGGTATTCTGAAAGGAAAGATAGATGAATTTCAGGTGAAAGAGATAAATTTTTGCGTGGATACATTTGGAGAAAATAACAATGAAAGAAGAAATGTCCGAATTGTCGCAAACGCAAGAAATTCTTCTGGTGTGCAAGTAATTGACCAAGATACAGACGATAATAAATGCGTTGAATAATAATGCTTATGGTATAATAATAGTATGATAAGGAAAGCTTCCAGGGAAGGTTTTACTTTGGTTGAGCTATCGCTTGCGATGGTTTTTATTTCTTTGCTTTCTTTAGCGATTGTGCTAATTATTATTAATACGATTTCTTCTTATCGGCGCGGTATCACACTTAGCGCAGTTAATTCTGGTGGTTCTCAGCTAGTGGATGATTTTCGTGTTGCAATACAGAATAGTTCTGCGAGTTCAATTGATACAATTTGTGCTTCGCATTATCAGAATAATCGAACAGACTCAAGTGGTGATCAAGCTGAAATAAGATGCAAAAACAATGGGGCCGAATACTTTTTTTCAATTACTTACAGAAATGGTAGCGTAAGGTTGTCCGGCGCTTCGAGTGATCAAACTGACATACCTTTGTTTGGGGCTTTTTGTACAGGGACTTATTCTTATATATGGAATAGTGGTTATTTCTTTTCAGATGGGGTAACGGTAAGTGTAAATGGCGATGTCGTAAATGACGATTATACTATTGGAAATGGTAGCGCCAAAAGGAAATGGTTTATGGGGAGTAACCCGGCTGGGTCGGCTCGTGTATGGTATAGAGATAGTGAAGATCATCTCGTAGATGTGGCTGGTTTTAGATTACTAAAAATAAAAGACGAGTCCAGGCAGATATGTGTTTCTAAAGCTACTCATGGCAATGCGTCGAATTACGATCCGTATTCTGGCGACAAAATAAACGTTTTTGATATTACGTTTGAAAGGGGCCAGGCAGTTTTGGAAGAGCCAGTTGATTTGTTAGCAAGTGGTGATACTAATGATTTAGCTCTTTATAGTTTAGATATAAACATTCCGGCTGAAAGTGTATCTGGCGCAAATCTATTTTATGCAGGTTCGTTTATCCTTGGTACTACAACCGGTGGGCCTGATGTTAAATCTTCTAATGGCGTGTGCGCGGTACCGAGTGATGCCGTTGATTCCAACTTTGACTACTGTGCTATAAACAGATTTAATTTTGCTGCGCAGGCGAATGGAGGTTAATTCTGAATGAAGGGTTTTTCTAAAAAAGGTGCGGCATCGTTTTATATAGTAGCGTTTTCTACCTTGATTCTTGTTGTCATTGCTACTAGTTTTGCCGTTTTGATTCTAAATGAAATTACACGTACTTCGAATGATGATTTATCGCAGTCTGCTTATGATTCGGCAATGGCTGGTATTGAAGATGCAAAAGTTGCTTTTATGAATTATCAGAGGTGTAAGGAATCTGGTGCGAGGGTCCCAAATGCCAATCAGAAACCAACTGGGACTGGCGTTCCGACTTGCGAGGAGATTATGTGGTATGTAGAAAAAATGCCAACTGCTTTTCCAGATGAAAAGTGCTATATGGTTGCACATATTCTTGGAAGAATCCCTAAAGATGTAAATACGGAAGTAAAAATTAAAGAGACTGAGCAGAGTAGTGACAGTGATAATGGTTTACAACAGGCTTATACTTGTGTGATGCTTGATGCGAAATTGGAGGATTATAGAGCGAGTTTGTCTTCGACTACTTCCGAAAAGGTTGTAAAAGTGGAATTAGACGGAACTCAGGCAAGTAGTATAGATGCAATAAGAATTAGTTGGTATTCAAATAGGGATGGGGTGCAATATGCGTATTCAAATTATGATTACAATATGTCAACAAGTGGAAGCACCGGACGGGTCGTGTTTAAACCATTGAATGCAAATGGTGTATCTACGCCTCCAACTATCGCAGTGAAAATGATTCAAACTGCAAGTAGTTTTAGTCTGAATGATTTTGATAAAACTGTGGATGGGAGAACTAATCGCGGGACGCTTTATCTGGTACCATTTGGCAATATTATTTGTGGACAAAATGAAAGAGCCAAATGGGGTTGCCAACCAAATAGTACGGTTCAAGTAAAATCGATATTAGAACAAGCTCTCAATGCGACAAACTGGGCGGAACCAGCTACCTTTGTTTATTATAGAAATAATAACATTCCTAGTGATGCTTTTGTAAAAAGTAATGATAAGGTGTCGGTTAATAAACCATATCTTGTATATTGTGATGGTGACACATCTACTGAGTTTGCGTGTAGCGCAGTAATCCATTTACCAAAACCGGTCGGTGGTGAAAGGAATAAGGATACATTTATGTTTACTGTGAGCATTCCATATGAACAGCCTGATACGGATTTCTCGATGGAGTTTATTTGTAGAGACGGCGTCAATTGCCCGAATACTTCTATTGTCGACTTTGATAATACTGAACATGAGGAGAGAACTGCAAATCTCAATAGTGTCCAAGTTGAAATAGATTCCACTGGTCGCGCAAATGATTTATTTAGAAGAGTAAAAACAAGGCTCGAAACCACTGATACGAGCTTTGCGTATGCTTTTTACGCAATGCAATTGTTTGGTTCTACTTCTGGTTCTGATGGTAGTGTTATCCAAAAAGACCTTAAGGGAGTGATAACAGAGTGGTGTGCCGGCACTAATCGTACTGAATGTAAAGAAGGTTGATGAAGCTTGACTATTTTTGGTTCTTGCGGTATAATACTGACTATATCGCGGGGTAGAGCAGCCTGGTAGCTCGTTTGGCTCATAACCAAAAGGTCGTTCGTTCAAATCGAACCCCCGCAACCAAAATCAGCCTAGATTACCCCCCAATCTAGGCTGATTTTTGTGATAGTTATTTTTTGCTTAGAATCTGTTTGGCTGCGGTGCGAATTGCGATAGAATAATTGATGGCGATATGTGGAGTACTGGCGAGTTCTAGTGCGGTGATACGATGGCGGACAGCTACAGCAAGTTCACCAATTAAAGAACTGGCGTTTGGGGCTACGATTGTGGCGCCAATAATGTTGCAGTTTTTGCCGTCGGCAAGGAGTTTAACAAATCCATGTGTACGATTGATTTTGCCAGGAAGTGTTTCTTCGAGTTTGACGATGGCGCGTTTGCATTTGTGATCGCGTTTTAATAAATCGTATTCGTTCATGCCGACTACAGCAACTTCTGGGTAAGTATTAACTACGCGAGCAAAGCCATTATAATTGATAATATTTTTGGTGCGATGAAGGATATTGGAAGCAAGGATAGTACCTTCGTATTCTGCACGTTCAATGGAAGTGTCTGGTGCCCCGATGGCATCGCCGATGGCATAGATGTTTTTGGCAGAGGTTTGGAATAATTTGTTTACGATAATGCCGGTGTTTTTGTACTTGACGCCGGCGTTTTCGAGGCCGTAATCTACGATTGGCTGAGAGCCTGTAGCGAGAACAATGCAGTCTACGCGGACTTGTTTTTCAGTGTGGTTAGTGCTGAATATTACGCGCTTAGATATATTATCTTGTTCTAGAGCGACGACTTTGCAGTTTGGTAGAACCATAACGCCAAGTTCTTTAGTGAGGTATTCTGTAATAGTGTCACCGACTTCTTTGTCTTCGCGAGGAAGAAGATGTTCGGAGCGTTCCATGATGAGAACTTTTGTGCCGAGTTCGGCAAAATATTGAGCGATTTCGCAGCCTGATGCGCCACCTCCCACTACAAGTACGGCTTTTGGTAAGTGACGGATTTTGATGGCAGTTGCTGGAGTAAGGAAAGTAACGGATTCTAGACCGGAGATTTCATTGGCTTTGAGTTTGGAACCGGTAGCGAGAATGAAATTGTCTGATGTGTATTTGTCGCTACCGACGGCGATAGTATTATGATCTAGGAAATTGGCTGGACCATTGATACATTTGATGCCGGCCTCCTCCAAATCTTTGGTGCTACCACCGCCAACTAATGTAGAAATGTGTTCGGAGTGGGTAATAATGGTAGGAAAATTATAATGAATATCTTGACCGCGTAATTCTGGAAAGCTGAGAAGATTTGAAAATGCATGAGAAAAGTTCAGACAAACATTGTATGGAACGTCGCGCGTGTTTAACGCGGAGCCGCCAAATTTATCTGATTCTACGATAGCGATTTTTTTCTTGGATTTAGACAAAGTAAGGGCCGCGGCTTTGCCTGCTGGACCGCTACCTAAAATAATGTAATCAAAATCGTGTTTTCTACCCATATCTTATATTATTTTATCACGAATTTTATAAACATAAGCTAAATCTTTGTTGTATTTTTTTGCAGATGTGGAAATATAGCGATTAATGTCTTGCTCGGTGAGGATTTTTTTGCCTTTGATATTCTTTTTCAAGTCTTTTAGGATTTCTTCGGCAAAGGCTTCTGCTGCGCCGATTGGGATACCAAGCCCTTTCATATTAATCTTGAGGTCTTTTAAAATTTCTTTTTGTAGGTTATCGTCTATCATTGTGCTAATCCCATATTAATTGTAGCTACGGCTAGAAGAATGTAAGCGATTGGAATGATGAAGCGGAAGAATAGTTTGTTTTGAACGCGGTGCCTTTGGATTTCGGCGAGATTGTTACCAGAACGATATGATAGATGGATTGAAAACAATGGAATTGTGATTGAGGCGATGAATAAAAAGAGAAGCAGTGAGCGTGGCGCAAAGTCAATAATGTTTGAGATGACAATCACTATAATATATAGCGGTAAAGTAAAGATTAATTCGGCTGTGCCAGAAAAACATCCAAGCGCAAAAGCATCTCCACGTGTTTTGACGTTTTTGGCGCGGAAGGTAAGATTTTTGGCAATTTTGCGAGAAACAAATAGCTCTGTACCTTTTGACTTGCGGAAATAGAAAAAGAATGAAGCTAGGGCAAGTGCGAGGAATATTCCGGCCATAATCCACGAGAATAAACTAGTATTTAGATTATCAATATTATAGAAGATGGTGTAATAAACAGTATAAAGTAACAAAAATAATAATGTATTAAAGGTTTCGGCGCCGAGGACAAAGCTAAGTGTAAGATCATCGGCTTTGGCGCGGGATTTTTTACCGGAAGCATAGTGGTAAAAAACCATAAAAATGCTAGGCACAAGTTGTAGAGATGCCTGAATAAGCGTAGCCAGTATTAGTATGCCCACAGAGATGAAAAAACTCATGCTTTAATTATAACACGGTGGGGGTTGTAATTCCAGATGGAGTTTGCTAGTGTGCAGGCATGAAGAAATTTTTAATAATTTTAGTAACAATAATTGGTAGTGTGTTTGTAACTAATTTGGCGTTTGCCGATGGAAATGTACTGCCAGAAATCTATATAAAAGCGATTAATCCGGGTTACACGGTGGATGGTGTAAGCAATGTCGGAGAGATGATTGAGATTGGTCGCGTGATGGACTCCGACGAACCGTTATCGCTCACTGGGCTAACCATAAGCTATACTAATTCGAGCGGGAATGAAACCGTATTGGTGGAGTTTCCCGAGAACAGTTGGATGGTCGGTGAGAAAATCCTCCTTCGTTTGGCTAGCTCGCCGGGTCACGAGCTAGCAAGCGTTCTTTATATGAAGACTTTGGCGGCGAAGGCAGGGCCACTGACGATTCGACGCGGTGAGGAGGTGGTAGATAGTGTGTGCTGGACCGGGAAAGAAGGATGTTATAAAGATTTTAAAACGACTAATCCGACGACGTTGGTAAGAAATACGGAAACCGGGTTTTTTGAACACGTGGCGGATTATGAGCCGGAATATGTGGTAGAGAATTATCGTGAGGATGTAGTAAAAGAAGAACCGCTACCGAGCCAATGTAAAGGTCTAATGTTTTCGGAAGTGTTGACTTATTATGAAAGCGAAAAGTCGGAACAGTTTATTGAAGTGTATAATTCGAGCGCGGAACAGATTTTGATGGCGGGATGTAGTATTCGGTACAAAAATAAACTATATGGACTTGATGAAGTAATAAAACCGGAGGAGTATAAAGTAAAGTATTTTGATAATATTAGTTTGACAAAAAATCCTACGAATAAGAATACTTTGGAAATAATAGATGTGAACGGCGATGTAGTAGATAAACTCGAAATACTGAATGGGCAGAGGAAAGGCGCGTCTTATGCGTGGATTGGTTTTGATGCGGAGGGGGCAGAGCTTTGGCGGGTGACGTATGCTTTGACGCCGGGTGAGGCGAATTATTACCAGGAGTACAAAACTTGTGAGGCGGGGAAGGTTATTAATAAGGAGACGGGGAATTGTGTAAATGTAACGGAGGTTATAACAAAAGTATGTAAGGATGGTTATTATCTAAATTTGCTAACTGGTAGGTGTAATAAAACAAAAACTACGACAGCGAAGACATGTAAAGAGGGGTATCGGTTAAATGAAGAGACTGGACGGTGCATAAAAATAAAAGAAAATACTGGCGCGAACTATGCGCTTCAAAAAGAAGAATATGAAGAAAGCTCGTCTTTTGTGGCACTATATGTAGTGCTAGGAGTAGTAGGAGTTGGACTGATATATATTATATATGAGTTTTGGGGAGAGATTCTAAAGTTTTGGCGTAAAGTTTTTCGACGATTTCATTAAAAACTACATCGCGTGATTGGTCGCCATTGATACTAATGAGAAGACCAAGCTCTTGATAATGTTGAAGCACTGGTAAAGTTTTTGTGCGGAATTCTTCAAGACGCGCACGGAATATTTCGATATCTTTATCGTCGGCGCGATCGCCGCGGTCATTTAAAGTCTTGGCGGCTTCGAAACGCTTCTCGGCGTCTTCTTCGGTAATATCGAGATGAAGTACGGCTTTGATTTCGTGGCCGGCACTAGCAGCGGCTGTCATAACTGAATTTTCTTCGCCATACCAACGCCCAACCGAAGAAAGAATTAGTGGGTATTGGAACAGATCGCGTCGTTCAAAATATGGTAACACCCATTCGAAAAAAACGTTTGTTGGTATGAGGGCGCCTTTGTCGGAATAAGACTTTTTGGTTTGATTCTCCATAGCACGAACAATAAGTCCTGATGATAAAAATTTGGCACCGAGTGATTCGGCGAGGCGGATACCTTGGGTGTCTTTGCCGGACATTGGCAGGCCAAAAATATTAATAGAACCTGTACCAAGCCATTCTTTTATGCTAGCAATTTTTTCTTCCATATTTTTATTATAACAAAGAATTTGACATGAAAAAACCCCAGTGGAAATGACCACTGGGGTGGGATTTGCAGTTACTGTTGTACT
Source organism: Candidatus Nanosyncoccus sp. (assembly GCA_045587885.1). Classification (GTDB taxonomy): domain Bacteria; phylum Patescibacteriota; class Saccharimonadia; order Saccharimonadales; family Saccharimonadaceae; genus Nanosyncoccus. The sequence continues at coordinate 25,908 of JAZNDC010000030.1, forward strand.
CCTAATGGAAGAGCGAGTAACTGCAGGACTTAAGGTCCTAAGCATACTGTTCTTCGATCACGCATTTTACGCCGAACGGGATATTCATTCCTTTTGCGACTTGCCAAGTCTTATCTACGACATGGAAGTATCCAACCGTAATCAACTGTCCTTTTGCAGTTTTTTCCGCTTTTACACACAATTTTTCGTTGTTTGGCGGATATACGATGAACGTCCCCTCCTTTGTGTGAAATGTGATGATGCTTTTTTGCTTAGATTTACCCATAACCTAAGTCCCCCTTTCTGAAAGTACGCTGGGGCGATGTTGCTACCCCAGCTGATCTATAGTTAACCCTCTAAATTTCAGAGGGATTTTTCGATTATATAAAAAAATAAGCATGTAGTCAAGAGTTTTTTGACATAATTAGCACTCTTTACATTTTAGTGCTAATTTACTATAATGTAAGCATGGAAATTACGAAGCGTCAAAGAGAAATCTTGACTCAAATTGTAGAGGAATATGCCGAAACTGCCGCGCCGGTTGGTAGCATGACAATGGCAAAACTTTTTGGTGTATCACCAGCTACAGTTCGTGCTGAAATGGCGAGACTTGAAGTGCTCGGGCTTGTGGCGCAGCCGCATACTTCGGCTGGGCGTGTACCGACTGATGCTGGATATAGATTTTATGTAAATAATCTCGAAAATCGTGAAACTGCTATGGAGCCATCACTTGAACGTGGTACGCATGTGCTTGATGTGAGGGTGAATTCGCAATCACGCGCAGATGCGGCAATTCGTGGCGCAGTAGATTCTTTGGTGGAACTTACTGGCAACCTTGGGCTCGCGACGATTGGTGGACAATTGTATCTTTCTGGTATTTCACAACTATTTACTCAACCAGAGTTTATGGACACTCGTAGAGTGCAGGCGGTCGCAAAATTATTGGATAACCTTGAGCCATGGCTTCGTGAAGCAGCACCGGGCGAACCATTAAATATATTTATTGGACAAGAAAATCCGATTGGGCGTAATTCTGGCGTATCATTGATTATTTCGAAGTTTCGTTCGCCTTTTTCAGACAAAAGTTATATTGGTGTGCTTGGCCCGACAAGGCAAAATTATTCGAGAGTAACAGCTTTGGTTCGCCATGCTGGTAATATGTTGGAGGAAATATTATGAAAAAAGATATAAAAACTGACGAAAAAATTGCTGAGCTTACAAATGATCTTCAGCGTACGAGGGCGGATTTTGAAAACTATCGTAAGCAAGTAGAACTTCAAAAACTAAATGAAAAAAACTCTGCGAAACTTGCAACAGTATATAAAATGTTGCCGTTACTTGATGATATTGATAGAGCAATTTCTACTTATGCGGAACTTGAGCCTCTCAAAAAATCTATGGAAAAAACTTTGACAGACCTTGGTTTAACCAAAATTCCAGCAGATGAGACTGTGGAGTTTAATCCAGATTTACATGAGGCGGTAATGGCTGAAGGGGATGGCGACAAGGAGGTAATTGCTGAAGTGCTTCGCCCTGGATATTATTATGAATCTGCCGTGCTTCGTCCAGCAATGGTAAAAGTAAAAAAGATTTAGTTTTGTAATTGGTTGTGGAAAACTTTTTTGAATTTTTTATGTTTTTGTGGTTGCAATAAGCATAAACATATTATAAAATAGTTCCAAATAGGTCATACATTATAAACAAAAAGAGGTGTAATAAATGTTGAGAGGTCATACATTTATTGGCGGTTTTTCGCAGGAATCGTCAAAAATGATTGGGGCCAGTAAAAGGCTTCGAATTTCTGCGTATTTGTCGGCAAGTTTTTTGCTGATTTTTGGTTTACTGGCAGTATTTCCAGTGGCGAGTAGCATATCGGATACAAATGCTGCGAAAAAAGATTTAGGGCAAACAACCCTTGCTATGACCTCTTCTAATTTTTATGCGAATCCAAAAGTAACTTCTGCGAATGGCACTTTTTCTTCCACCTCAACCGATATCACTGTATCGACCGATAACTACACTGGTTATACAATTGGTGTAGCGGCTGCGACTGACGATAGTGATTATTCAAAACTAAAAAGTACGGATTCTGAGCTTAATTCTATTTCTTCTGCTACGAGTGAAGCGGATTTTTCAGCGGCGGCCGGTACATCTTATAATGGTTTATGGGGATATAAACCAAGTATGCTTGGGTCATCCTCAAATACAAATTATTTACCTGCCCCAACTTTTGCTGGTGACGAGCTAAACAAGACAAATAGTCCAAATGAGCAAGCCGATACATATACAATTTCACTTGGCGCAAGGGCGGATGCTTCTACTCCATATGGTAGATACGAGAATTCATTTGTGATTAGAACCGTGGCGAATCCAATAGGGGTTTCATTTAATTATAATAAGAATACTGAAGATACTGTGACGAATATGCCGGCAAATATTGCAGCATCTTTGTCTGATGAAAAAATTGTGGTGTCTGATACTGTGCCGGTGCGTAGTGGTTATGAACTAATTGGTTGGTGTGATGGCGCAACTAAACATGTGCTAGATGTTGATTACTGTGACGATGACAAACTATATGAAGGCGGCGATGATTATTATTTGGATAGATCTGATGCTAGCGTGGCGGTGGATCTTTATGCAATGTGGAAACCAACTGGTGCAAATGATTTTGTTTGTAATCCGCTAGCAACAACAATTTCTGAAGCAATTTGTATGCAAGATATGAACGAGAGTGTGAAGGCTTCGATGACGGCAGAACAACAGTATCGTTTATATGATAATCGTGACGGTAAAAGATATTATGTGTCTAAACTTGCAGATGGTAACGTGTGGATGACGCAAAACTTGGATTTTGTGCTTAATGCTTCGATGACTTTGACACATGCTGATACAGATCTTGGTTGGACAAAAAATGATGCGGCTGCCACTTGGTCTCCAGCAAATGATACTTTGCTTGATGAAACTTTATGGCCAAATAGTGATACTGAAGCACAGTCTCTAAAGTTGACTAATCGATATTATGTACCGTCCAATACGAAATCAATTGATAAATCTTATGAAACACTTGAAGAGTGCGAAAGTGTAACTGGTTCAAAGGCTGATTGTGAGCATCGTCAAACTGGTATGATTTACAACTGGACTGCTGCTGTGGCGACTGATAATCCTAGCGCTGAAGAACTAAATGGAAACGGCACAATTGCACCGGATTCTATTTGTCCAGCTGGATGGAGGCTACCGTATGGTGCACGTTCTGGTATTAGTTCTGCCGACCATGCTAGTGATTATGGTAGATTGATGTATGCTTATGAATTTTTGCCAGATCCTTCTGCAAATAACTATGGCGGTAGACCAGATACTGTGATTGGTCAGATTGGCTCGTCTCCGTTGTATTTTGTGCGTACTGGATATATTTATGGTGGGGATTATGGTTTCGAGTATAAAGGGGAGTATGGTTATTATTGGAGTAGCACTAATGCTATAAGTGGGACTTCTTCTGGAGTAAATGTATTCTATTACTATGCAAGTTCTTATAATCCAAATAGTGGTCAAATTGGCACTGAGGGTTATTGGAGTAAATATTATGGTATGCCAATAAGATGCGTAGCGCGAAATAGTGCGACTATATCATTTGATGCGAATGGTGGTACTGGCACAATGGAGTCAATGACTATTTATGGCGACGTGCATTTACCAGAAAACCAATTCACGAAGGCTGATAAATCTTTTGTTGGTTGGAATACAGAAGCTGATGGCACTGGTACTGGCTATAGTCTTGGCTATGAGACGTCGTTATACTATCCATTGCGTGATAATCCTGATGACGTGACGCTTTATGCGCAGTGGGAAGATAAAACCAGTATTACTTATGATGGAAATGAAGCCGATAGTGGTAGTGTAGAAACGCAATACGTGGATTATTCAAAGAGTATTGAAATTGCTGAAAATGGTTTTACCCGTGACGGGTATGCATTCTATGGATGGAATACGGCTGCGGACGGAAGTGGCACGGATTATGACCCGGGTGATACATATACGGCCACTGTAATTGAAGGTGAAAATGTGACGCTTTATGCAAAATGGCGCGCTAGAACGCTTCACACGGTAAATTATACAGGTAACGGCGTTACTAATTCTGTGGTTTATTCTTGCCATGGCGGGACATATACTATTACAAAGTATTCTCATACTCAAAACGTGGACGACACTGGACTTAAACTGAGTAACTACGGTGGGAGCTGGACGGAAGCTAATATTACGGGTACCGATAGAGGTGATACTTCTAAGGCACACGTGGTAACTATACCGGGCGCTACTACCTTGAATGTGAAAATATATTATAACGGTGAGAGCACAAGCTATGACTGGGTGAGTGTGTGGAGAGGTAGTCATCCTGAATATACCGCAAAGAACGACTACAATTCTACAGGCAATGTTTGGCAGAAGCTTGGAGGTTCTCAAAGTGGTTCATATACAGTAAATGGCAATTCTTTGACTAATGTGGGGTATTCTTCGACTAATATAAGTGGAGATACCGTGACATTTGGATTTAGGTCTGATAGTGGTGTTTATGGTCAGGGTTATGGATATTATGCAATTATCACGGGTACTGCAAATGACTTTACTTGTGATGTTGAAGAGGGTGAATATGTTGAAGCTGAAGACACTGAGAATGGCGGGTTTATTGGTTGGAATACTTACAATACGTATAATTATGCAACATATGCGACCGAGGCAGACGTTTTGAGTCTTGTACAGACACGTATGGAGAGTTCATATACTTCTACGACTGTTTATGCTGCGTATGGTAGATGGACGAACTTTACCTTTGATGCAAATGATGGTTCTGGTAACACTGAAACGCAAAGAATTCCGTATTCCAAGACTGAGAATCTCCGAAAGAATACGTTTACACGACAAGGTTATGACTTTTATGCATGGAATGAAAAACCTGATGGTAGTGGAACGTTCTATACTGATGAACAAGCTTGGGCTGCAACGGCTACTGTTAATACAAATATTACTTTGTATGCGCAGTGGACACCAAAAGCCGAGTATACTGTAAATTACCATAATGGTGAAGATGTAAATACGGTTAAATATAATTGTTGGGATGGTAGATATCTCAATAAGAAAATTGCTCATTCTCCAAATGTTGACGATAGTGGTACAAAAGTAAGTGAGCTTAATACGTACTATGTAAGCAATAGTACGGTTATCACTATACCAAATGCGACGAGATTACACGTAAAATTAACTTATGGTTCGACAAGTATAAACTATGGCTATGCAGTTATTTGGAAGGGGAATATGGGAACCAGTTATTCCGCATCTAGCTATTATAGCTACGGCGTGAAACTTGGTGATAATACTACGGGTAAATATGGTGGTACCGGTCCAGAAGGAGAAAATTTGGTAGTAGAAGGAGATATTGATGGCGATACTATTACGGTTGGCTTCCATAATAGTTATAATGGTACAAACTATGCAAATGGCTACGGCTATTATCTTGAAGTAACGGTAGATCAGGGTACAATGCTTTGTGATGAGCAGCCAACTCAAGGCCAATATGTAGCACCGACTGGCGAAGAAAATGATGTGTTTACTGGATGGAGCTTTGATAGCACTGCTTCTCTTGGTAGCTACATGGATGAGTCTGAGACAAAGGCAGCACTTACGACCGATAGTACTACTGTAGATGTATATGCAATTTGGGCAAAACCAACCATTGTAAGATTTGATAGTAATGGTGGTAATGGTACAATGGATGATGTGCTTCTAAAATATGGTGAAACGTTGGCAATGCCGCAAGCTACATTCACTAATGATGATGACGGTGCCGAATTCTATCGATGGAACACGGCTGCAGATGATTCTGGTACGTTCTACTGGAAGAACAATGCATTTACGGCTACGAACCCTGCTGGTGAAATTTATACTGTGTATGAAATATGGTGGATGCCAACGTACTATCATCTTGATGCGAATGGTGGTACCGGGGAAGAAATGCCTGTGATAAAAGTAAATAGAAGTGGCTCGTGTGGTAGAGCGCCAAGTGCAGATATGACTACGTATTCGATGGAAAATGCTAAATTGTATTCTTGGAATGAAAGTGCGGATGGAACTGGTACTGGATATTCATTCAATTCATCACTCTGCACTAAGAGCGTGGCGGGCGGTCATTATACACTTTATGCAATTTGGGGCCATGATACAATTATCCACTTTAATGCAAATGGCGGTCTTGGCGAAATGGCAGACTTCCATGCTCCATATGGTACAAGTAGCTATCTCCCAGATGTGGCGTTTGGTCGGTCTGGTGCGAAGTTTGATAAATGGAATACGGCTGCAGATGAATCCGGAACACCTTATAACAACAAAGGATATTTCTATCCAAGTAAGATTGAGGGTGAAGAAATAACGCTTTATGCAATTTGGGGTTGGCCAGCTACGCTGCATTTTGAACCAAATGGTGGTGTAGGTGAAATGGAAGATATATATGTGCCATATGACCAAAACATTAATTTGCCTGCTGTGGGATATAGTAAAGAAGGGACAGTATTTGCATACTGGAATACGGCAGCAGATCATACTGGGCAAAGATACGATGATCAGGCTCAATATAATTCGCATAACACGGAATACGTAGGGACATTGTATCTGTATGCAATTTGGGGATATCCGACATACTTCGTGTATCATGCTAATGGTGGGTCTGGTGATATGGCAACTCATAGGGTCGATTGGAACAATACTTTTACTCTAGATACGAATACATTCACATATAGTGGTATGAAGTTTATTGGGTGGAACACTGAACCGGATGGAACTGGTAAAACATATAATGATGAAGACGAGTACTTTACTGGCAATGTTGATGGGGAAACAGTGGATCTCTATGCGATTTGGGCACCAGCAAATGGGCCTCAACAGAATGTAGTTGGTCCAGGAGTCACGATTCAACGTGCATATGAGATTGCCTATACTGCTGCACATAAAGGAATGTACGAAGAACAACATGAAGGACAAGGTGATTATGCACTTGTGAATTCATGGCCTCCGACCAGCGAGCAGTATAAGGGGTATGACGTGAGATTTGCAATGCAAGATATGACTTCGGAAATTTGTAATAGTGTGACGGTGATTTGGGATGATTATCAGGCGCTTGACGTACGCGATAATAAACTATACCACATTACCAAGATGAATGATGGGTCTTGTTGGATGACGCAAAACTTGGATTACGATTTCAAATCTGATGGTAACGGTGGGGTAGTGCCACTTACGTCTGAGACGTCCGATTTGAATTTATATAATACAAGTCAGTACAACGCTTCTACTGGGTATAGCTATAACAATGGTGTGATCAGTTGGACTCCTTCACGCAAGACAACGGATGCAAGTAACGTAACAAATAACAGAATCAATGGAATATACGAAGACTTCTCTTTGACTAGCACAACTATACTTGCCACTCCATTCTCTGTTGATGTTGGAAACTGGTATTGGAAGTCTCATGACAATGATTTGGATTGGAGTTGTTCTTACTCGCCTAGTGGTGGATGCTCCGTTGTTATTGATGAAACTCAAGACAGAAGATACCTAAAGGGCGATGGGGTACCCGAATTCTTCCGAAAGAATAATCCATATGATGAGAACGGCGAGCATGGCCACTTGGGCAACTACTATAACTGGACTGCGGCTGTGGCTACGAACAATGGGCAAACGTTTGATTATGATTCTACCGATGAATGGAATTGGGAAACTGAACAGTATGAAAGTACATATGACTTAGATCTAAATGCAAAGAACTCGATTTGTCCAAAGGGATGGAGATTGCCTCGCCAGGATTATATGTATATGAATGAAAAGGGAGACGCATATAGTCTTTATAAAGTTCAATATGATACTAGTGAGGGTTGGTGGAATGCGAGAATGTATAATGATCCATATTATGTAGTAAGAGCTGGCTATATTAGCACAGGAAACTCAGAAAACCCGTATGCTCAATTAAATAGCTCTGATTATGCTGCATATTTAAATACAAGTGATTCTAGCCGTATATATCAAAAGATTGGTGAGCAGTTCGTTGTTTCATATGGCCATAATCTATTAGAGATGGATGGAAAAGAAGCATACTTAACTGGTGTGGATATGATGGGTGGTAGTTCGTTAGCTTCTGTGAGATGTATTGCAAGGTAGATTGACATGAGCGGGATGTGTTATAATAAAAGTATGAAAGAGAGGCTTGGTATACTATTTGGTGTTGGCGCTGCGATGCTAACGATTGCTGGCTGTGGAATGGCAAGTGCAGTAGAGAAGGTGACTGACTTTGTAGTAGATATTGATCCACAAGCTATGTTAGTGGTGCCGGCTGAGCCAGTAATACTTTCGATTACTCCGAGCGAAAATGGTACTTTTGACAAAGCATCGTTTGATGTATATGCCTCTACTAATAGCAAAAATGGTTATACTCTTACTATTCAAACTAACAAAACTCAACTTGAGTCGACCTATGCGGATGCAAATACTGGTATTGCACCAAAGATTCCAGCCATGTCTTATGTGAGTGGCGGCATGACTGAAAATGAGTTTAGCGCATCTAGTGATAGCCAAAACGTGTTGAATCACTGGGGGATTTCGATTGACGATACCGATAGTTTCAATCCAGTTCAAAATTCTCGTGTAGTAAAAACTACGGCAACTGCAGCATCTAATGACAAAACTACGGTAAATGTGGCAGCAAAGGTAAATACGGATGTGGCATTTGGTAATTATGCTACTACGATAAATTTTATGCTTACACCGAATATTAATAACGACCCGCGCGGTGTGTCTGGTGGTTCTATCGACACTCCATCTGGCAATGGCGGCAATTATCGTGCTAATTCGCTTGGGCGCTCATACGAGATTTACTATAATGATGTTTTGCAAAAATCTATTTATGTGAAGGATGATTCGACCCCGGAAGGTTACCATGCTTTGCGCGATGGTGAGGATACTACTGGCAAGGGACTTTACTTTGCGATGCAGGATATGAATTCGACTATCTGCAGTAGAGCTACGGTGGTGCCTGATCAATTGCAAGTAATGGACCTTCGTGATGCAAAAGTTTATTGGATTGCAAAACTTGCCGATGGTAAATGTTGGATGACACAGAATTTGGATTTGAATCTTTCTACTAACGTAACACTTACTCCGGCAAATACTGATATTAGACGTAATTGGACCCCAAGTTTCACGACATTAAACTATGATGGTAAAATTGTGAACTCTACATATATTTATGAATGGGCTAACAATTATTCTAGTTATAGTATTCCGTATTCGTTAGATATGGGTGATTGGTATTGGATTGGTAACTGGGATGATAACGGTAATAACACTTGGTATTATAGTACTACGGACTATTTCTTTGAAGGGCAGGTTGGTAGTCCAGCAAAGTTTAAGTATAAAGAGCCGTTTACTGGTAATGGTGAACATGGCCATGTAGGAAATTATTATTCGTTTACTGCTGCAGTAGCAATGAATGATACCGGTACGCTTGATAATGTAGAAGTCGATCAGTCCATTTGCCCAGCACATTGGACTTTACCAAAATATGCAGACTATTCTAATGATTCAGAGAATAATTATGTGTATAATTTGATGCAAGCACATAGTGTAGACACCAGCAATGATAGGAGTACGACTGCTGCACCGTTCTATTTTGTAAGAGCTGGGTATGCTGACTCATCATTTTCTAATACGGGCTATAATGGTTATTATTGGACAAATCATTCATCTAGTTCGAGCAGTGCGTATTACTATTATCATAGTAGCAGCTCGTTCTATGCACAGGGTAGCACGTTAAGTAAATATTACAGGGCATCGGTACGATGTGTAGCGAGGTAAAACGATGAAAAGAAACGCTCTTTTGGGATTACTAGCAATAATAATACTAGGATGTATGGTACAGACTGGGGCTTTTGCTGAAGGGAAAGATGTAGAGCTTAGGATTGGCTCGTCTGTGTCGCTTTCTGTGCCAGAAAGCACTAATCTAGAGATTATGGCTGCCGGTGCTGGTACTTTTGGTAGTACATATTTTGACGTAACGGCCTCTACAAATAGCGAGCATGGTTATACGCTCACTATGTCTACTGACAAGACTTATCTAGAATCTGAAACTATCGACCCTGCTACTGGTGATAATGCTGTAATTGAGGCAATTCCATATGTGTCTGGCGGTATAACGGCAGATGCATTTAGTGCTACTACCGATAGTAATATACTAAATCACTGGGGGATTTCGATTGGTAATACCACTTCTTATAATCCGATTGCGCTTTCTGCAGTTATTAAGGAAACAAGTGAAGAAGTGACTGGTGATGTAACTCGTATAAATTTGGCATCAAAAGCAACTTCTGCTCTTGTGCCTGCTACATATACTACCAAAATGAACTTCCAATTGGTGGCAAATGTGGTGGAACCAGACGAAGGAACAGAATTTTTGTGTTCTGATAGTACCTGTTCTGAGGATGCGACTGATGTAACAAAATCTTCTACGCACCTGGATGGGCGTAATAATAATGTGACTTACGCGGGCGGAACTTTTGCACGTGCATTTGAGGTGGTATATGTAAATGCTGATAAGAGTATGTACATTCCAGCAAGAAATACTGACACTGGTGAATATACTGGTGAGTACAAAGAGGCTAGCATCGGTAGGGATTATTTGGGGCTAGCTGCATCTGATTATAGATTTGCAATGCAAGATATGACTTCGGCGATCTGTGATGCTGTAACAGTGGAGCACGACTCTTTGCAGCTTCTTGATATCCGTGATGGTAAGTCTTATTGGGTAACAAAGCTTAATGATGGCCATTGTTGGATGACGCAAGATTTGGCGCTTACACTTAGCAAAGACACTGCCCTCGATTCTACTACTTCGGATTTGAACTCTTACGGTGCTAAGGGGTACACTGCAGACTGGGGCTATACTAGTAATAATGGTGTGATTACTTGGACACCAAATAGGAATATGCGCGAAGCAACATATACAGAAAGAGGATACTTGGCGGAAAAATATGATGGTTATCAGTATTATTCTCCATCTTCGGTAAATGTATGGGCTAGGAATATTTATCAAGTTGACGAATATTTCTATCACTATACTTGTGATTATCTAGTAGGGCCATACAAATGTATTGATTACTTTATTGGAAATCCGGAGACTAAGAATGAGCATAGGCGCATGGGCAATTATTATAACTGGTCTGCGGCAGTAGCTAATAATAATACGGCGGAATATACTTCTAGTACAATGGGTGATATTTCTAATAACCCGCAAAACTCAATTTGTCCAAAGGGTTGGAGGCTTCCGACGGTGGCTGGCGCTGATCCGACTGTGGCTGGCTCGACTGATGAATTCCAGAGGCTAAGAAAAGTTTATAGCGAAGAAGGTGATGCCGAAGATCAGGTGTTTGTAGAGGCCCCACTCTACTTTAACCGAGGTGGCGTTATTAGTGATAGCTGTGGTTCGAGCGGCGAGGAATGCTTGAATTATGCTGGATATAATGTGGAATATTGGTCTAGCACAGTTTACAATAATTACAGCGCATATACAATGTATGGTCATACTGCTACTGCGACATCTTCTTACAACAGAAGTCAGCTACTTTTGGTTCGCTGCGTGGCGCGATAAATCGCCCAGTGCTCTCTAGACTTTACTTTTTACCAGATAAGTGGTAGAATTATAGGAATAATTAAAGGATATACATAAATGGCTGAATATAAGTTGGCGCTTGATAAGCGTGAATTAACCGGGAAAAAATTGAAAAGTCTAAGAGAAAAAGGCTTCATCCCATCTGTTGTCTATGGCGGCAAAGAGCCAGTACTAGCTGCTTCTGAATATGTTGCTACCGAAAAGGTACTCGAAGGCGCTGGTTACCACTCTCCAATCGATCTAGACATCGCTAGCAAGAAATCTCTTGCTATTGTAAAGAATGTAGCTATCGATCCAGTTTCTCGTAAGATTTTGAACGTAGAGTTCCAAGCAATTAAGGCAAACGAAGTTGTAGAGGCTACTACCCCTATCGTAATCGTAAATTTTGAGGCATCTGATGCTTCCAAGCTTTACCACTTTGCTATGACTCAAGCAATTGAGGAAATCGATGTAAAGGCAAAACCTGCCGACCTTCCAAAAGAGCTCGAGATTGATGCTTCTAAACTTGCTACCGTTGAAGACAAAATCGTGATTTCTGACCTCGTACTCCCAGAAGGCGTAGTACTTGCTGACAAGGAAATCGACCCAGAACAGGTAATCGCATCGCTATACGATCCAGCTGCTGAGGCTGCTGCTCGTGAAGCTGAAACTGAAGAAGAAGCTGTAGACGCTGCTGATGTTCCAGCTGACAATGGTTCTAAGCCAGAAGAAGCCCCAGCTGAAGAAAAAGCTGAATAATCTTAGTTTAGATTCTGCGAAAATCCCCTTGTAGTAGAGGGGATTTTTGTTGGTGTCAGGGGTAGGCTGGACAAAATGGCGATTTTGTGGTATAATCAGCTTAAGGAGTATTCTCTGTACCTTTATTTTTGCTAATCAGAAAGGGGGCGATCTTATGATTAGTAAAGAGGAATTGCTCTTTTTAAAGGAAGAGCGAAAAGTTATGGTTGCCTCCAGGGATGAGGCAAAGTACGACTATATCGAAGCTTCCAAAGCGTTTGATAGTGCTGACAGAAAGAACTATCGAGAACGTCTGGCGGAAGTTAGATATAAGAGAGAAATATATTATTGGTTTGACTATCAAGTCAAAGAATTGACACGTAAAATCAATAATAACTACCGGGACTTATGGAATAATCCAAAACCAAGGTCTAAGGTAGAAAAAAGAAGAAAAAAGAAATAAGAGAATACTCAAAAAAGGCCGGCGGGATATCGTCGGCTTTTTACTTCAAGGCATCGGTATTGGCGATGAGGCGGTCACGGAAGGCGGTGCGAGCGGCGTCTGCGTTGGCGTTGTCGCCTTTCCAGGTGAAGAGGGCTGGATCTTGCAGAGCACGGGCAAAGGAGAAGGTAACTGGCCAAGGGAATGGGCCGTTTTTTGTGACTTCGGCGAGGTTTTCGGTGGCTTGCTCGACGGTTTGGCCACCAGAGAGGAATACTACACCGGCAAGGTCGGACGGAACGTGGTTTCTGAGCACTGTGGCGGTGGTAATACCGACTTCTGCTGGGGTAGATTGGACTTCAAATTTTTTGCCGGCGAGCACCATGTTTACTTTGAGAATACACGCACGGAGGTCGACGTTAAACTTGTTTAGGTGTTCAAAGAGACAATCGAGGATTTTGCCGGTGATTTCGGCTGATTTCTCGATTGGGTAATAGCCATCGTAGACTACCTCTGGCTCTACGATAGGGACGATACCGGCGGATTGGCATTTTTTGGCGTATTCGGCGAGGATACGGGAATTTTCGATGACGTTTTCGGCAGAAGGAGTGACAATGCCGCCGTCTTCATTTAAGGTAAGGTTAAATGCGGCGCGCCATTTAGCAAAACGGAGCCCCATCGCGTAGTATTCGCGGAGACGGGTTTCGAGGCCGTCGAGGCCTTTGGTGACGTTTTCGAGCTCGGAACCATTGAACGGCTCAAGGCCTTGGTCTACTTTGATACCAGGGATAATGCGTTTACTAGTGAGAAAATCGACGTAAGTTTCGCCACTTGCGGCGTAGTCACGGGCAGTTTCATCAAAGAGAATGACACCATTGACATAATTCTCGAGATTTGGGGTAGTAAAGAAGATGTCTCTATAACTGTGACGGTTTTCAAAGGTATCTTCTATATTTAGCTGAGCGAATTTTTTCTTGATGGACCCACCAGATTCGTCTGCGGCGAGGATACCTTTTGGTTTTAAGACGAGGCTTGCGGCGATTAGTTCGAGATTGTCGGCGTCGCTGGTGTTTGAAGCTAGTTTTTCAAGCTCGCTAAGTGACAAAACAGAGGAAAGAGTGGCGTTTTCGACATTGATTTTGGCAAGACGAAAACTTTCCTCGGTGGTTTTGCCAAGGACAAAACATCCAAGGATGGTAGAGCAAATAATAGAGTAGGCAGATAGATGAGTAAGAGTGTCAATACGAGGGGTATTGATAGTTTCGGAGATGTCGCCAGTGGAGATTTGGTTTTCGGAAACACGGATAATTTTATCCTGTGGAAAACTTTCTGGAACAGAAGTATTGTTTTCCACAAAAGCCAAATCCGCGGAATTTAACAGAGAAGAAATTGCGGGATTTAACGAATCTTTTAAATAAATGACTAATTTTGTGGCTGTGGAAAACTCTAGGTATTGCTGAATTTTCGAAGCGGTTTCTTTGGTGATTTCGGCGGAACGATCTACGAAAATATAATCTATTGGGTCTTCTGGCTCATAGAAAATGGTTGATTTTTTGGTTTCTGGGACGAAATAAGAGACGCCGCCGTCGGCGACAAGGATATAGCGATAAGTGATGTCGTCTTCGTCGTAGTCTAAAGAGGCGGAAAGGCCAAGATTATTGAGCACGTCCAGAGAGACGGCAGCGCCAGCAAAACTACTATTACGGCTAAAATAGTGATGCATGGAAGCGTTAAAACTGAGGTCGAGCCAGTTTACGCTGTTTTTGTCGAGCTCAAAACCTTTTCTGGTGTCGAGATTAAGATAAACGTCCTTTAGGACATTGCCCACTATCAAAATATTCATAAGCTTATTATATCATAAAATAAGATTATTTCGCTTTCGCTCGAGCCAAGAACATAAAAATAATTTCAGGCAGATTTTCACCTGTATTTCAGTACAGGATTCAAATCTGTGAAATTATTTTTATGTTCTTGGGCTCGCTCAAATGCTCAATAATCTTATTTTATGACACCTAATATGCCTTTTAATGCAAATGCGGTGTCTTCGTGGCTGCGGACGGTGATAGTGTCGATGCCCATCTGGACGACAGGGTAATCGTTGCCGCCAGGCTGAGTCATGTCGCCAAAATAGAGAATGTCGGATTTTTCGACGTTTAGTTCCTCTAATAGGTGTGTCATACCGAAGGTTTTGTTCATGCCCGGGGTGATGGCATTAATAGAGGTAGTACCGCCAATTTCGTAGTCGAATTCTGGGGCTAGTTCTTTGCAGCGGGCGACGATTTTCTCGCGTTTTTTGCAGTCCGGGTCCCAGGCATATTTGGCATCGGTGCCGGCTTTTTGGCCGAGAGCGGAGAAAGTTACCTGAGAGAGGCGGTTTTCGATAATTTCGTCACCTGGGGCGAGCTTGTCTTCTTCCCAGTAGCCGAGCTCGCGGGCGGACTGCTCGATAGTGGCAGTGATTTTGGCGACTTGCTCCTCTGTAAGTGGGTAATTGTAGACCTGTTCCCAGTCGTCGTCTTTATAGTGGTAATATTGGGTGCCTTGGGCGACAAATAAATGAAGATGCTTCAGTTGCTCTGGGGTGGCACCACGCTCTACCAACCTATCCACGATTTGAATCAAAAATTGTTCGAACTTTTGGCCAGAAATTGGGCAAATTTCGAACTTTTCGAGACATTTATTTAGCAAATCGGCTATTTCGTCTGGGATAGGCGTCTTTGCCACATTTAATGTTTGGTCTATATCGAATGCAAGTACCTTTTTCATGTTATAATGATAACATGAAAACTTATATTGTGGGCAACTGGAAGCTAAATTTCACCGTGGGTGAGTCTTCCATCTATCTTCATAAACTCTTAAAAAAGGTGCCGATTATTCGCGAAATGGAGGTGGTGATTGCGCCAACAGCTTTGGCATTGCAACCTCTGTCACTTCAGATTGATCGTCACAAAATGAAACTTGCGGCGCAAAATGCGTTTTATCGTGATTACGGTGCGTTTACGGGGGAAATTTCTTTTGACCAACTACGTGGGCTAGTGGATTATTGTATTATTGGGCACTCCGAGAGGCGCCATATTCTCGGTGAAGATGACAAAATGATTGGCAAAAAGGTCGCCGCGGCGATTCGTAATAGAATTACCCCTATTCTTTGTATCGGTGAGACCGAATCTGAGCGTTCGTTTGGCGAAACTGCTGATGTAATCCGTGATCAATTAAAAGGTGGACTTGAAGAGGTTTCTGAGGAAGACATCTCTAAAGTGATAATTGCCTACGAGCCAGTTTGGGCGATTTCTAGCACGAAGGCAGCACGCCCGGCTACCCCTGATGAGATTGCGGATGTGATTAAACTAATTCGTTCGTCGATTGCAGAAATTTATGGCAAGAAAACCGCTGATGAAATGCCAGTTCTATTTGGTGGAAGTGTAAATCCGTCTAATGCAGGGGCTTATTTGACCGTGCCTGGCGTAAATGGGTTGTTGATTGGTGGAGCCTCGTTGATTCTTAGTGAATTTACTGATATAATTGAAATTGCTAAGAGAGTAAAAGCATGAAACAGCGATATATGGATTTCGTCCCAAAGGGCAAAAAAATTCCAGCAAAAAAACCTGTGGAGGTAAAAAAGTCTGTCCCAGTGGCAGAAGAGCCAGAGGTGTATTCTTATACTGAGGAAACAGTCACTACAGAGTATTTTGACGAGCCGGAGCTTCTTGAAACACCGAAAAAGGCAGTGCCTGATGATGTTTCGATTGAGGAGTTTTTTGCGGTAGACGATAATCCTAGGCGTCGCAATCCTGAGCCTGATTTTGGTGTAATAGAGGAATACAAGCCGAAATTTGTAAAAGCAGAGATAAAGAAGCGTCCACTTGGTGGGCCGGCACGTCCAGTAGCCAAGCCAGCGGCACCTGTAGCTAAACCTGAGACCCCTGTGGCAAAGCCTGCAAATACTGCCGCAGTGGCAAAAGCACAAAAGGTGGGTGCGCGTCCGTTTGCAAAGGTAGCGGCGAAGCCTGCTCCAAAAGCTCCGAAGAATCCAGAGACGCCAGCAAAGAAAGCAGAGTCAAAGACGGAATATGTGACTCCAAAAACTCGTTTTGTAAATACAGAGAAGGTCGAGAAGAGACCTCTGTCGAAGAATGTCTATAAGAAGAAAGTAGTTGCTCCAAAAGAGGAGCCGACGGGCCCGGTGACGATTATTACTAAGCCGGATAAGGGTTCGCATATTGGGGTGATTGTGACGATAATTCTTACGATTATCCTCGGTGCGGCGGCGGGTACCGTAGCTTTCTTGCTGTTGCCAAAATAGTGGCAAAGGTGTTATAATAATAAAAGCAACCTACGTATGGTGGGATTAGCTCAGATGGTTAGAGCGTCTGATTGTGGTCCAGAAGGTCGTCGGTTCGATCCCGATATCCCACCCCATTTCGAGCTAGAATTCCGTATCTTAGCAGTTTTCGACTCTCGCTCTATCAATAATAGCGCGTCGAGTCGAGAAACTACTAATCTACGAAATTCTAGTCTCGAAATGAGCGGTTGAACATGCGGGTATAGTACAGTGGTTAGTATGCAAGTTTTCCAAACTTGAGATGAGAGTTCGATTCTCTCTACCCGCACCATAAAAAATGAGAGCTTGCTCTCAATTTTTTTATTTGGAGCAAGGATTTTACTATATTTGCACCAGGGGTGGGGTGCTGGAAAGTGGTTATATTTATGTTATAACTATTGACAAATTATTGTATGTGTGCTATAATTACGACAATTGCACATTAAGAAGTTGAAATGGGTTTTGCTGTGCAATTTTTACATAGAGTAGAGTAACTGAAAAATTATTACACTGTATAACGGAGGAAAAGCCAATGAAGAGTCAGGACAGACAGAAAATTGAGCAGCAGAATGAAAGAAAAAAAGCAAACGCGGCAAATAACGACCGTATCACAAAGCTGGAAGAGAAGATGGATGGATTTGCGGAAACGCAGGCGAAGATCCTCGAGATTCTCGAGCAAAACGGAATCGACCGTAAAACTGAGGCCGAAGAGAAGAAGGAAGAAAAGAAGGCCGAGAAGAAGGCCGAAAAGAAAGAAGAGAAAAAGGCCGAGAAGAAGGCTGAGAAAAAGGAAGAGAAGAAGGCCGAAAAGAAGGCACTGATTCCCAAGAAGGTCTATCAGGTCTGGGACGCAAGTTCCGGATGCTATAAAATTGTAATAGACCTGTGGGAGGCCAAACAGTTTTATGGGGATTACACCCCGGTTTGGGCCGGTTTCTTGCCCACGGGTGAGTATTCCCACCTTCTTTCGAAGGAGGAGATGGCTATGCTCCTCCCTAGAGTAAAATAATAGCCTAAGCAAAACCCAAAACAACGAAAGACCGTGCTCGAATGAGCGCGGTTTTTCATTTTTGCCATAAGCGGAATATATGATATAAATATTGACTTTTTAGGGAAAGTGTGCTATAATGTAATTAGTCTGAGTTAAGAGGTGTGTACTCTATAACGAGAAGACCATTAACAACCAAATCATCTCAGATTTCAAATATTGAGATCTGAAGTTGCCTATGGCAATTATAACCCCCCCAGGTTTTGAAATATAACAATTGTTTGGGGGGTATGTGCCCCCTTCTATACAGAAAGGTTAAAAAGGTGATAAATATGAATATTATAAGAATATTCGAACTTATTTTCATTTTTACGGGGATTTTAATCCCTGGCACAGTAATTGCAAATATGTTTATGGCACGCGACGAGGACGGAAAGGTTGCAGAACCTACTGGGTTCTTCGCAGCTCTTGGCTTCGCAGTTGCAGCAGTTATCGCAGCAGCAAGCATGACAAAACTCGCCGAAGCAGCCATAGCTAACAAAGGGTTAGGCGTTGTAATCGTTGGCATCTATTTGCTAGCGATTGCAGCCTTCGTAGGGCTGGCCATTCTTTGGCAAAAAGAAGGCTCCACTGTCGGTGAGCTTATTTGCACGCTCATTGTAGCGGGAGCCATCTACCGCCTTGCTGCTATTGCGGCGAGAGCCATGGGAGTTTTAACTACTTCTGCTTTTTGGCAGTCAGTTTTTAAGTGGTTACCGCTTGCTTGCTTTGTCGCGACGGCTGGGATGATCCTGGCCAGCTTCTTCTGGTTCCTGTATAAGGAGATGAAGAAAGGTGTTTGGGCAAAGGTACTGTACATCATTATCTTAGTGATTACAGGTCTTATCCTGATTGGCACCTTGCCCATGATTAATTGGGCAGCAGCTGGGAGTAATCTGAAATTAGCCGACAATGACACTGACACCAATGTGATTGAAGAGGAAGAGCCAGTGCTCACAGCCGAAGACCTGGATACCTTCACGGTTCCTGTTTTAACTGCTGAAGAGCTTGAGGAATTAACTCTTACGAAGTATGCGAATATTTCGGAGGAGTTCCTCGATAGCTCTTTCTCAGTAAAAGATAAAGGGAGAACGGCGGAGACGGGCTTTAGTGACGCATTAACCTTTCCCTTTAGCACAAACGACAGATTCGCCGAGCTGGAGGAAGAGATTCTTCGGAATCCAGTCTACGGCGTAACGGTAGTGGAGGCACTGAAGGATAAAAAGTTAGGTTCGGAGACAATCAGTAAGCTTAATCCCTGGATGGACGAAATGGTCTTAAAGACCGACCGTTTTGGGATGGCTGCTTGGTTGGAGCATAGAGAAGGTACTGAAAAGTTTTATGTAACAAAAGAGTACCGAATTTATGCGGCAACGCTTTGCACTCTTCTTGAAAGATTTGTTGAGGTGGATGGCACCCAGACCTTCAAGACGAAGGAAAACTGGTGTCTGTCCATGACATCAATGAACAATGATAGGAGAGGCGTAAAAGCCAACTATCAGTACAGTGGACAGTTTTACGTACTGGTAGCCAAGACGAAAGCAGGCAAGGAAATGCTTAGAATTGGTTTCAATACCAAGGACAAGCGTCCGGCTTTCCCTGAAGGAACTCCGAAACCGACTCCGACGCCGACGCCGACTCCGACGCCGACTCCGACTCCGACGCCGACCCCAACCCCTACTCCAAATCCAAAAGATAAGAGTAAAGGGACGCAGGGTGAGGTAGTCAAGCCGAATGACAATCCGGGTCCGGGGCCTGATACAAACAACCCCAAAGATCCGAATCATTCTGCGGCTGAGGAAAAACCCAACAGCACGGGTGAGAGTTATCCTGAGTACAAACAGGAAATGAAGGATAAGGAGGATATCAATAAGAAACAGAATCCTACAAATCCGACTACACCGGCTGACAAAGGTACGAATGTGGTCGATCCTGGTGCTGGATCGGTAAATCCGAAAGCCGACACTCCTCCGGCGGAGACCGGAGACGGCAAAAAGATTGACAACAATAATCCTGGTAAGCCCTGGGGGGGACCGAACTAGGATTTAGGCAACTTTATGGATGACATCGGAGAAATCTGATGAAACATAGTACTTTATAATGTGCCTGGCGGCTCACGCCGCCGGGTTTCATCCAAAAATTTGAGACTGAGATGATTTGGTTGTTCAGACGAAAATTAACAATTCGGCTAGCAACACAGGGCTTAAACTTTTCTTTCGGAAAAGAAAAGTTTAGCAAAAGAAACTAGTATTAATTTTGAATTGAAAGTAAATTCCAATTCAGAATTTATTTAAGAAAGGATTTAATAATGAATAAAATTTATAAGGCAGTTCTTGCTGCAGCTGCTGTCACAGTTGCTGCTACTGCAATAATTACTCCTGCTTGCGTAAACGCTTGGGGTGACTCTGACAATGGTCGTCCTAGCTATACTATTGCAGATATTAATGCTGGTAAACTTGGTGACAAGATTACCTTTAACTCTATCTCTGACTCCAAAATTGGTGATGAGAAAAACTTCGTTGGCGCTAAGCTCAGCTCTCAAACCGCTGATACTTGGAACGCTGACTCTATCAACGTAAAAGATGGCGAAACTTATACAATTCGTCTTTATGTTCACAACAACAGCCCTAAGGGCACCGAGAAGGTTGCGGAAGGCGTAAAAGCTACTTTTGCAGTTCCTACCGCTGTTGCTACTTCTCATACTATCGTAGGCTATCTTGATTCTTCTAACGCTACTCCAAAGCGTTACTGGGATGAAGTTGTTCTCAAATCTGACAGCGACTTTTATCTAGAATACGTGGATGGCTCTGCTCGTTATACCAACGCTAAGCTCGGTACCGTAAAACTTCCTAACGAAGTTATTACTTCTGGTGCTACCCTTGGTTATGACAAGCTTGATGGTAAAATCCCTGGTTGTTATGAATACGATGGTGTTGTAACCATCCAGGTAAAGGTACACAAGTCTGTTTCCGCTAAGGTAAGCAAGACTGTACGTATCAAGGGTACCAAAGATTGGGCCGAATCTGTAAATGCTAAGGTTGGTGACGAAGTTGAGTACCAAATCGAGTACGTAAACCTCTTGAATACTCAAGTAAGCAACGTAGTCGTAGCTGACTCTCTTCCTGCTAACATGGAATATGTAAAAGGTTCTACCTATCTTTATAACTCCGTATACCAAGATGGTGTACAAATCAAAGATGATACCTTGGTTACTACCGGTATCAACATTGGTAGCTATACTGCCAATGGTAATGCGTATGTTCGTTTTACCGCTAAGGTAACTGATAAAAGTCTCCAATGTGGTAAAAACCAACTCGTAAACTGGGCTGGTGTAACGGCAAGCAATAAAACCAATAAAGATGATGCATCTGTAATGGTTAACAAGGATTGTCCTACCCCTACACCTCCCCCAACCCCTACCCCTACTCCAACTCCTACTCCAGATCCATTGCCGGAAACTGGTGCTAACGAGATTGCTCTTAGCGCTCTTGGTGTAGGTGGTGTTGTAACCGCTGGTGGTTACTATATTGCTAGCCGCAAAAAATTAATGAAAAAATAAGTAGACCGCTTCACTTAGATGCCTAGGGGCATCATGGGCGGGAACTTTAAAAAAGGCCTCTCCTTGGCTTTGCTGAGGGGAGGCTTTTTTGTGGTATAATTGTTTGGCGGGCCTTTTTAAGGCCTTTAGTACTTTGAAAGGGGGTGAGGAGATGAACGTTAAAAGGTTTTTGAAAGTGGCTGTGATAGGGATGATCTTGATTGTCTCGATTTGGATTTTGGCGATGGGAGTACGCGCCAGGACAAAGTTGTGGATGTATGAGATATCTGAACAGACTGCTATGGCTTATAACCAGCTTTGCGTGGTAGACGGAGAGCATCTGTATTCTTTGGCTGGCTGGGTGCCGGCGCCAAAATACAGAGAAAGGCTGGTTGCTGCTGGAATAAATGTGGAGGATTATGTCACGATGTACGAGCAGCTAAGCTATGAAAAGTTGGTGGCATGCTCTGATGCGCCAATACCTGTAGTAAAGGATGATAAGAACTTGGTGCATTATTATTCTACAGAGGAGTCGATTGTGTCTTTTCGTAAGGCAAGTCCCGCTGGGATGGACGGCGAGCGTCGTGCGTTTAGTATCGATTCGGAGCAGGAGTATGTTTTTCACGCTGAAGTGGGGCCGGAAGGGTACGGTGTGTATGATCTGTTTGAACTAGAGGATGGGCTGTATTATGTGAATTCTGGTGGCCTGGTGGAACTGAGACGTTCAAAGTAAAATGCGTCGCATCTTGCGGCGCTTTTTGCTGTTTTATTGTCTTGCCAGGGTTTAAGCAGGACCATCTTGATTTTTTGGTAAAAGTGTGGTATAATAAGAGTGTAGTTATTGATTTTTGTTATTCAATTATATACTAAGTACCTTGAGAGGAGGGGGAAGAAATGAAGAAGAAAATAATAGGTTTTTTTAGTGTAATTTTGTGCTTAGTTCTGGTCGCTGGCTGCCATAAGACAAACGCGACTTCCGAGCCGGTACTGTCGGTAGATGATACCCAGCCGGTAATCATCGAGGAGCCGACGCCGGAGCCTGTAGTGGTTGAACCGGAGCCTACACCTGTACCGGAGCCTGCAGAGGAAAAAAACTTTGACGGCGACCCTAAACTGGCCTGCCTCGAGGTGACAGAGTCGTTTGCTACGGCGAACGAGCTACTGTGCCTGTATAGAAACGGCCATTTGTATTCTTTGGGGAAGTATATTCCCTATGAGAACAGCAAAAACTACGGGGTTGGTCTCGTAGTGGACAACTCGAAGTCGGAACTATTATGCTACAATGAAGAATGCATCTATGTAATGGGGGACGTCCCTGATATAGTATTGCAGGAAGGTGATGAGCTTCGAGATTATGAAGGAACTGCCGGTCTGTTTTTCTTGGTAAAGGAGATTGGATATACGTTACCGATGTTTCGAAATGGGAGCAATTATTGGATAGTTCAATATTTGAACTATCAACCAATACAGGTACAAATGTCTCGAATTGAACAGTTTTCTGTAGTTGATGCGGCCGGCAATGAAACTGACTGGCAAAAAAAGGCATTACCCAGAAACAATGTCTATACCGTATCTTGGTTTGAAGGTGTGACATATAACGAATACGAACTCGATGCATATTGGCGTTTGTATGACACAAAACACAACAGAGAAGAGAGTGTGAACCTTCCAAGAGAACTAAAAAAAGAAGGGTATGCTCTTTTGACTTGGGAAGGAATTCCTTCAGGAACTTATGGAAATGTGATGAGTATCCCATTTACCGTAAAGTGAATTATTAATTCTTCATCAACTAAAGCGCGCTGTAATTTTGGCGCGCTTTTTTCATTATTACTATTTATTTTGAAAATGCTTATGTTATAATGGTTTTATATGGATCCGTCATACAATAATTCTTTTGGCAGTTTTAGTTCTGGTGGTGGGCAAACACCTCAGCCTGTTATGAGTCCGGTTGGTGGGGATATTACGTTGCCTGCTAGTCAGCCTGTGAAGAAGAAAAAGACTGGGCTGGTGATTATTTTGGTTATCTTAGTTTTGGGTCTGTGTGTAGTAGCTGCTATATTTTTGGTGCCAAATTTTGGAAAAGGCGGGGCATCAGGGGGCAATGATGCAATTGAAAAATACAAAAATTTAGTTTTATATGGTGATGAAAACAAAAGTAGCAGTGAAGAGTCGGGAATTTATTTTGAGGTGAATTACCATAAAGGCGATATTACTTCGTGGCAAGAATACAATGATAAACTTGTAAACGCGTTGGACTCGGTGGAAAAATCAAATAGCGAGCTAAGTGGAACGGTTTCTCTACAAAAGGCTTTTTTGAAGATGTTGACGAAAAACAAAGTAATGGATGGTAACGAATTCAATGTCTTTTTGGAAAAGTATATTGAAGGTAAAGAATCGTTAATGAATGCGTATATTGAGGGCGAATATGGAGAGCTGAAGAGTGTAGATAATGGTTATGTACAAGAGTATTATTATAGGATAATAGATTTGTCGATGAGTGTCTTAGACTATATTGGTGTGCTTCAAGAAGAAGGCTGTACTAATTATTCACTTGAAGCACTTGCCGAGTGTGTTTCTTCAGAAGAAACTTGGAACAATATTGATTTGATTATGGATAAAAGCTTTTCCTATGTAAATAGTTCTGATAATGAGATGGCGTTTGTGTTGCCAAATTATCTTCAACTTGTTAATGAGATGGGGAATAAAGAATGAATAAATTGACTGGCGTTATCAAAAAAATAGGGGCTTGGGTTATTACTGTTGGTTTTTCAATGTTTGTTGTATTTCTTGTCTTAAGCAACAATGCATCCGCTGCGCTGCCATCCGAAAGCAGTACTATAGCTGCCAAGGCTTATTACAGAGATGTGTTTAACTGCTATCTGTCGGATAGTTGGCTAAAGAATGAGATTACGGTTGGGGAATTTTCTGGTAGACTAGAGAGTTTGGTACGGGATTCATCTAGTGTGGATGCCGTGAAGCAACCTGGGATTGGTGATGAGAATACTAAGATTGGGTGCGGGACACTTATTTCATCGAAAGTTGCTAATGCGTTTGGCCCATATTCTACTTCTACTAATCCAAGTATACTGGAGCCCCGTCTTACGAAAGCATACTATGCATTTGTGGGGGGGTCTCGAGCCTCTAGTGCATCTTGTGCTGAATTTCCATTAAAATATGTTCTTTCAGAATATAGTAGGGCTTTTGGTAGTACTGACTATGTCACTAAAGCGTCTGGTGTGGAATATACGGAAAAGGTATGCGTAGGCGGTGAAAAGGGGGATTATTCTGTTCTTGTGAGTGGCGATGAGGCACGTATGGGTTGGTCTTCTCACGTATTGAAAATTACTTTTACTCGGTCTAGCCAGGAGATTAATGTAAAAAGATTAGCGGGCAATAGAAGCTCGGAGATTGGCGCAGTTCCTATAGGTAACGAAGAAAATGCGGCGAATGTTTTGGCTAAGGTTGGGAATAAAATTGCAGATTTAATTGGTTCTTATAGAGATTTAGGAAACTATAGGACAACGCATAACTATATAGGGACTCTGACCAATACGGATAAATATGAGTATTGGTCTGCATGCTCTAACTGGGTTCCTAGCGAAAATGGTATTAATTGTACGGGCTCTTCGACTGGAGATGGGAGTCCGTATGATATCAGTTTTGATGCTGCTGGCCGAGCAACAGCAAGATATAGAAAAAAAATTGATGATGACGTCATTAAGCATTTTTCAAATAATCAATACGATGCAAGTTCAATCAAATTTACGGATTTGGAGACCTACGTTTTGTATCAATCATATCTGACTGATGTTTATGGTGTAAGTTCCATACGATGTTTTGATGGTGAACAGCATGGACGAGGGGAATACCAGGCACGTTTATATTCGTCGGAATATGGCTATACAGATTATTGTTATTTTGATGTGTCAGATAGTAATAAGAGCAAAAAAGTAAATGGCGTGTTCGCTACGAGTAAGTATTGGGGGGATTTGATTGATTTAGATACGATGATTAGTCGTCTTCATAGCCTTAGACCTGCTGAGCCCCCAGATTCCTTATTGATTGAATCTGGTATTGATGAAGATGGTTCAATTGATGATGGTGACGGCGGTGATGGTACTGGCAATACTGACCCTTGTTGGAATTCTGGGATTGATAGTATGGCGTGGGTGCTTTGCCCAGCACAGACGAATTTGCAATATTTTGCTTCTGGCCTTAGTGGTGCGGTAGACAAGTTCCTCCAGATGGACAGCTCTTTATACGATAACGAGAGTGGTGCACATACTGCCTGGGAGTATGTAAGGACATTCGCAAATGTTTTGATGATTATTTTCCTTGGTGCGATTATCTTCTCGCAGCTTACTGGCTATGGGATAGACAATTACGGGATTAAGAAAATCTTGCCAAAATTGGTAGTAATGGCAGTTTTGATTAATCTATCGTTCTTTGTTTGTCAGTTGGTTATAGATTTGTCTAATATTATAGGTAATGGTATCCAAGGTTTGTTCTATGGGGTTGGTAATGGGATTCTTGAACGGAGCGAGTTGCGATCAGCAACGGGTGCAATGGAGGATTTTATTGGGAATTTGGTACCTGCGGTTTATGCGGTAGCTGCTGGCGGGACGGTGGCGATCGGCGCTGCTTCTGCTGCTGTTGCAAGTGGCGGCGGTGTTATGGCGGTATTGCTGATCATATTGATGCTTCTTACAATTGCTATTGCAATTTTGGTATTCTTTATTTCGCTTGGTGCCAGAATAGTGATAATTATAATGTGTACCGTGTTAGCACCATTAGCTTTTGCGTGTTATATTCTACCAAATACGAAGCCTGTGTTTAAGAAGTGGTATGATGCCATGAAGGCAGCCATAGTTATTTATCCAATTTGTGGGGCAGTGATGGGGATTGGTTATGTAATTAGAGCTATTTCGGTTACCCAAGAACGTGATTTGGCTTTTGTCGTGATTTCTGGTATTGCGCCATTTTTGCCATTCTTTATGATTCCGTCTATGCTCAAGGGCGCGATAAGTGCACTTGGCGTGGTTGGCAATGCTCTTTCTACGATGGGTAACACGTTTAAGAGTAATGTGGGTAAGTCCGCGGGTGAGGCAAGTAAACAAATTCGTGATAGCGAACCATACAAGAATGCGTCAAGGTTGGCGTCCGAGGGAAGAATGAGACGTAGAGCGGGCATAGACGAAAATGGACAGCTGACGAAGCGAGGAGAGAAAAAGGCAGAAAAAGCAAAGAAAAATCCAAAGAGAAGCAGGCTTCAGGCTGCATATATTGCTGCTGCCAAGAAGAGCGTTGCTGCCGACGAGGAGGCAAGTTCCCAGCTTACAAATGCACTATCTAAGTCTGGGATTGCCGGGCACGGTGGCGATGCAGAAACTTACTACAATGAAGAATATGCAAAAGCTGCGAGTAAAGGTGATATTGCTGGTATGAATTCGGTAATAGCGGCTGCTGTTTCGTCTGGTTATTTGAAAGATAAAGACATAGCAAAGATAGTTAGGAATAATATGGGAACGGCAGAGGGTAAAATGAGCAAGGAATCCTTTAATTCTTGGGTGCGTGATTTGGGTGCTAAATATGGAAATGGGTTTATGAGCACGGATTTTGAGATGAAACATTGGTCACAGAATGGTGGTAATGGTGGTACGGCCAAGTTGGGGAATTATGGTGATTATGCTACGACTATGGATCGAAGTGACTTTAAGCCTGAAGATTGTGGTAAGTTGTCTAGTGATAGTCTTCTGGGAATGGCCAAAGCTGGAATAATTGACAGCAGTATGGCTAAGAGTGCTTTGGAAGCTAATCCAAATATGGCCGCTGATAAGAAAGTTATGTACAATGCAATTGCTAATGGAGCGAAAGTTGATTCTGATTTTAAGGCTAAATGTGATGCGGCATTGCAATTGAAAAATGATGATGACACTATCCTTATTGGGGGCAAAACATTCACAAAGACACAAGTTGATGCGTGGACAGCCGTGAAACCACAAGATGTAAATGTGGTACAGAACTTTGCTGGTGGCGGTGGGCAACTTAATCCAGTTGATGTTGCAGTTCAGGGAGAAACATTTAACGTGCGTGAGGAAGCTCCAGCCAGTGCACCAACAAATCCTGTAGTTGGGAGTTCAAGGGCTGACCATGATACTGGACCTCGCCCAGTTGTTGGTAGCGCAAGGGCTAATGCTGACGAACAATATGGCAAAAAACCAAAGATACAATTCCGTCCACATGACCCAAATACACCGCGGTAAAATAAAACAGTTTAAGCGGCGTTTAATATGTGATCGAATAAGCAGGTGACGGTGAGGGGGCCGACACCACCGAGGATTGGGGTGATGGCAGTGAGGTCTGTGCGTTCACGGACCTCATTTGCTACGTCGCCTTTTAATACGCCGTCTTCGGATGCGGTGCCGGCGTCTACTATCACGGCACCTGGTTTTACCATTTCATTTGTGATGAGTCCTGGTTTGCCGGTGGCAGTGACGATAACGTCATAATCTTTAAGAATAGTGAGGTCGTCGCCACGGTGGAACATCGCTACATTATAGCCGGAGTTTTGCCACATTTTTAGAAGTGGAGCGCCGACGAGTTTGCCGCGACCAACGATAGCAATTTTGGCACTATCTAGTTTGATGTCATAGCCGGCGAGGAGCCAGTTGATAGCGGTGGCGGTGGCAGAGTCATAATTGCCTTTGCCACTGAGACCATCTACGTCTTTTTCTGGTGCGATTAATGCGGTGAGTTCGTCGGTTTTGTCTCTTTCTATGATTGGGAGCTGGAGAATAATTCCGGAGATGGTTTTGTCTTTATTTGCTTCGGTGATTTTTGCGGCGATATCATCTGAATCTTTGGCGCGGTAGTCGATAACTTTTACACCGATATCTTCGCCGTAGCGGATTTTGAGATTTACATACTTGGTAATCACAGGATTGTCACTATCGCGAATGATGAGGAGCGTGGCGTGCTTGCTACGCGCCACGTGCGCCTGGCGTTCCTTGATAAAACCAGCGAGTTCACGACCGTTTAACTCTTTCATAATATCTCCACTGGCTCCTGCTCGAGTCTGTAGCCAAAATCTTTGTAGACTTTTTCGATGATTTCGGCGCGAGCGACGGCGAGGTCTTGATAGCTTTTGGCGGATTCGTTGATGAGGACGAGTGCGGCCTTTGGATTTACATACATGCCGTGAAGAGTTTTGCCAGAAAAGCCGGCCTTTTCGATGAGCCAACCGGAATTGATTTTGAGACCGTCGTGGCCGTGGTAGACTGGATATTCTTTTGCCTCGGCGTCTTTTGCTTCTTCTTCGGTGAGGTAAACATTTTTGAAGAATGAGCCAGAGCTGGCGTGCTCGGCTGGGTCTGGAAGTTTGTCGCCACGGATTTCGCTGACGATTTTTCTGATGCCTTTTGGTGAGAAATCTGTGGTGCCAGTTGCGGCGATGTATTTTTCAATGGAATTATAAAATGGGCGTTGCATTTTGCCGACGTGAAGTTCTAACGTGATGGAGATTACAAAATAGCGACCTTTTTCTTCGGTATTTAGGATGCTTTTTCTGTAGGAGAATTTGAAGTCTTCTTTATTTAGAGTTTTGAATTCGCCGGTTTTGGTGTCGTAGACTCTAGCGGAGACGAAAGTATCGGAAACATCTTGACCGTAGGCGCCAATGTTTTGAGCTGGTGCTGCGCCGGCGGAGCCTGGAATTTTGCTAAGGGCTTCAATACCGGTAAGGTCGCGTTCTACAGCAAAAGCGACTACGTCATCCCAAACTTCGCCACCTTGGGCTGTAAGTTTGTCGCCTACGAGTGCGATGCCGAGCATTTTGTTTGTAATGATTACGCCATCGTAGCCTTCGTCGTGACCGATGGTGTTGGCGCCGCCGCCAAGGATAAAGACTGGCAAGGATTTTTCTTTTGCGAAATTATAAGCTTCTGGGATTTCTTCTTCTTTTTCGATTTCAATCACATAGCGTGCCGGCCCACCGAGACGCATTGTGGTTAGTGAAGAAATTGGAATGTTTTCGCGAATTTTCATGTTGTTATTATAACATTTTTGACTGCCGCTATAAAGCGCAAGCTCGTTTGGCGGGGGACGGTGGGGGTTGTAAATAAAATTGGGGTGTGCTATACAGGGGCACAAGGTGGGTGACAGCTGTTCAAAAATAATATATAATAAACAAAAGAAAGAGGTAAAATTATGGCAAAAAAGGATGCGGTGGCAGAAAATAAAAACGATAAGTCCGACGGAAAGTCCGAAGCGTTGAAGCTTGCAATTTCGCAAATTACCAAGCAATTTGGTGACGGCTCTATTATGAAACTTGGTGAGACGCCAAAAATGGATGTGGAACTTCTTCCTTCTGGGTCTCTTGCATTGGATTTGGCGCTTGGTGGTGGTTATCCAAAAGGACGTATTATTGAAATTTATGGGCCTGAATCTTCTGGTAAGACAACATTGGCGCTTCACGCAATTGCAGAGATTCAAAAGCAAGGTGGACAGGCTGCATTTATCGATGCAGAGCATGCTCTAGACCCAGCTTACGCCAAGAAAATTGGTGTGGATACAGCCAATTTGTTGATTTCGCAGCCAGATAATGGTGAGCAAGCGCTCGAGATTTGTGAAACTTTGGTGCGCTCTAATGCGGTAGATCTCATTGTAGTGGACTCCGTGGCAGCACTTGTACCACAAGCTGAAATTGACGGCGAGATGGGCGATGCACAAATGGGCCTTCAGGCGAGATTGATGAGCCAGGCAATGCGTAAGCTTACTGGTATTATTTCCAAGTCTAAAGCAACCGTGATCTTCATTAACCAAATTCGTATGAAGATTGGCGTGATGTTTGGTAATCCAGAAACAACTACTGGTGGTAATGCGCTTAAATTCTATACGTCTGTGCGTATTGATATTCGTCGTATCGGGCAGATTAAAGATGGCGAGAACATTGCTGGTAACCGTACTAAGATTAAGGTGGTAAAGAATAAAATTGCAGCACCATTCCGTACTGCTGAGTTTGATATTATGTACAACGAAGGCATTTCTAAGACTGGTGACGTACTGGACCTCGGTATTCAATATGGTATTCTCGAGAAGGCTGGTGCGTTTATTAAATATAATGGTGAAACAATTGGCCAAGGTCGCGAAGCAGTGAAAAAGATTTTCCGCGATGATCCAAAATTGATGGCAGAGATTGAAAAGAAAGTTCGCGAGCAAGCAAAGGCAGACTAAATGGAACATCCAGGCGAGATTTGGCAGGAGTATGATTTTAATGGGGAAAGGCTCGGGGGGATAGAGCCGGATAAGTGTGATTTTGATGCGATTCATCTTATGGGTGGCGTAGCGTTGATGCTTTATCGTGTGCGCGATGGCGAAGTAGAATTTCTTTTCCAACACCGTTCCAAATTATTGCGAGCAAATCCAGATAAGTGGGATGTATCTGCGGGTGGTCACGTAAATTTGGACGAGCCAGTGGTTGATGCGCTTGTTCGTGAGACACGTGAAGAAATTGGTGTTGATATAGATAAAAACAAAGTTGAATACGCCATGACATATCTTCGCTGGAAGGTATTGATACATTTGTATTATTATGATTGGGGTGACAGGCTGGACGAGTTTTCTTTTGATGACCAAGAAGTCGAAGAAGTAAAATGGGTAAAATATTCTGAGTTAAAAGATTTTTATTCAAATTTGAAATGGTCTGATTATGGAGAAGACAAGTTCTTTACGTTGAGTATTGAAGAATTGAAAAATAGAGTTTTGGAAAAAAGTGGAAATATATAAGATAAAAGATTTTGAAAAAGTGGATGAGGCGGATGCGGGTTCGACATCGATGGAACTTCGGATTACGGATATTCGGCAGGCGGTGAAAAATGAAAATCGCGTGAATGTTTTTGTGAATGATAAATACTCGTTTTCGCTTGATATTTCGCAAGTAGTGGATATGCATATTAAAAAGGGGATGGTACTATGCGAGGCTCAACTTGAGGAGTATAAAAAAGCGAGTGAATTTGGAAAACTGTATCAAAGGACTTTGGAATGGGTGCTTGCGCGCCCACATTCGGAACGAGAAGTAAGAGACTATCTGTACAGAAAGCTCAAAACATCTTCTTCGGGACGCTCCTCGCGCCCGTCTTCACGGGGCTCGTCGCTGCGTCCTCGTAGCGACTGCGGATGCCCCTCAGAAGACGTTTCTGAGCTTTCCAATAAAATCATCTCCAAACTGCTCTCCAAAGGATATATTGATGATACTAGATTTGCTCAATACTATGTGGAAAATCGGTTTGTGAAGAAGGGCGTGTCGCAAAAGAGATTAGCAATGGAGCTGACTAAAAAAGGTGTGACGCGTGAGATAATTGATTCTGTTTTGGACGTGCGAAATGATGAAGAAGAGATCAAAAAGATTATTGCAAAAAAACGTGCGAAATACGATGATGAAAAACTTATTCAGTATCTGTGTCGGCAGGGGTTTGATTATCAGTTGACGCAGGAGATTGTTCGGTCTTACGGAACGGATTAACGAAGTTTGGCACAAAATCTTCGTGTTCAGCCTTTTGTTTGATGACTTTTTCTTCGTCTTTTACAATAATCTTGTAGTCTGTAACTTCGACGATTTCTTTGCGTGGGATAGTGAGTTCTGGATCCATGAGGCTTTTGAGCATTGGGCGCTTGACGATGATTTGTTGAACGGTGAAATTATCGTCCGTAACCGTATAATCTGAGACTTTGCCGAGTTTACTGCCTTTTTTGGTTTCGACTTTGAGGTTAATAAGACTGAAATTCAATTTTAAGACTTCGGAAATTCTAATGACGTCGTCTGGTTCGACGAGTTCGTCTACGGAATCTATAACCATGCCATAGCGGGAATATTCGCGGATAGATTTGACGTCTAGAATGTTTGCGGTGGATTTACCAATTACGCCACCAGAGAGACGGAAGGCGATAATTTTGAGAGAATCTGGGTCTACGATAGCTGATTCCACTGTGGCAATTTGCGCGGTGGCTTGCATGCTAAGAACTGGTGTGCCGATGAGGCGATTTGCTGACACTAACATAAGCTAATTATAGCACAATTTATAAAGTAATTTGGCGAGCGTCTTTGACGTCGTAGTCGGCGATTTTGGTGCGGCGGAGAGCGGTGAGGTAGGCACCAGTGCCAAGAGCTTTGCCGATATCTTCGGCGAGAGTACGAATATAGGTGCCAGAAGAAACGCGGCAACGTATTTTTAGTTCTGGGTAATTGTAGTCTAGGATATCAATACCATAGATGGTAACTTTGCGGGATGGAATTTCGAAATCTGCGCCCTTGCGAGCGAGTTTGTAGGCACGTTCCCCGTTAATTTTAATTGCACTGAAGCGCGGTGGAGTTTGCTCTACTTCACCGATGAAAGAGTTGATAACAGAAATAATTTTTTCTAAACTCGGATAGTATTCGCGCGGGTTTATTTTTACAACATGTTCTGCCTCTGAAAAATTCTTTATGCTGGCTTTGCCAGCGGAATTTTCCAGAGGTGAAATGTTGTAAAAATCCGGCGAATCACTCAACTTCTCTTGACGAGAAGTTTCGCCATGTTTAGAAAAAATTACTTCTGTTAACTCTCCTTCAGGGTCTCCGGTAGTGGAGGTATAGCCAAGCTTCAGTGTGGCTTCGTAGACTTTGTCGTGTTTTAAGAATTCATTGGAGCGTTTAGTCATTTTGCCGGAGAGAAGGATGAGAAGGCCAGTGGCAAAAGGGTCAAGGGTGCCGGTGTGGCCGAGCTTAACTTTGTGACCAAATTGGTCGCGGAGTTCGCGACGTACGCGCGCAACTACGCCAAAGCTAGAAATGCCGGCAGGTTTGTCTACTAAAATGATTTGGTCTTCCATTGCCACATATTTTAACATTTTTTGGGTCTTTTGAAAAAAGCTATTGCTTTTTGGATTAAGGTATTATAAGATAAAAGTACAAAAAGGTCATACATTACAAACAAAAAGGTGTGTTAATGCAACAAAAAGGTCATGCATTTTTGGATGGCATCTCTTTGATGCCGGAAGATAACACCCGCAAAACAAAAACAAATAATAGGCTTGCGGACTACATTTTGTTGTCTTCCAAAATTCGCGTAGCGGCATTTATGTCCGCGGCGTTTTTGTTTGTATTTTCTTTGCTTGCAGTTTTTCCGATAGCTAGTAGTTCGGATGATACTCTGGCCACTTCTCCTAGAGAGAGCGAAACTTCGATGACGATCAGTACTGATGATTTGAATTTACAATTTGATGTTGATGCAATAAAGGGGACTTTTTCGGAAAGTTCAGCAAATGTAAGTGTAACTACAAATAATATAACTGGGTATACATTAAATATTGTAACTGGGAATACTGGTAATGATGCCGGAAAACTGGTGGGTGAGAATAAGTCGTTTAATACGATTTCTAGTGCTACTTCGGAAACGGATTTTGCGGCGGAGTCTGCCACTACTATGAATGGACTTTAGGGATACAAGCCGAGCAAAGTAAACGGGGAAAGCAATACTGATTATCTTCCTGCGCCTACGGAACAGACTACAATTGAAAGTACTACGGCGCCAAATGCGCAGGCGAATGTGTATGAAATTGCTCTTGGTGCTAGGGCGGATATGTCTTATGAAGCTGGTGGATATACTAATACTTTTATTATCACCGCTATTGCAAATCCGGTGAGATATACTATTTCTTTTAATGAAAATACGGAAGACGAAGTTACTAATATGCCAAGCGAGCAGGGTGGTACGACGGTTGGCACGGTGGTAAGTCTTGCTAGTGATGTGCCGGTGAGGGATGGGTATGATTTTGCGGGTTGGTGTGATGGCACGGCGAGTGGTGCGGATTGTACGGGCACGGTTTATCAGCCGGGAGATGATTATGCGATTGACCAGACTACTGCTAATAATGTAACGCTTTATGCGCTGTGGGGTAGTGATGCAGTGACTTTTGACGAGGCTTTTGCTGCTGCCGAAAAAACCAAAGATACTACTTCGGGCAAATATAAAATGCAGGATATGACCGCTTCTATTTGTAGTGCTGTTACTACCGGCCAGACCGGCGAACTCGTCGATACTCGCGATAGTACCGTTTATCGTGTTGGTAAACTCGCAGATGACAGATGTTGGCTGCAAGACAACCTCGCACTAGACCTTACAAACACAGATGTAAAGAATGCTATGTATGATAGTAGCGACTCTACCCATGATACTATGACTAACGCCACCAATACACAGCTAGGCTATCTGTTTAATGGCGGACGTAATTCTGAAGATGCTAATACTGACAACCTTCCTACTGCAGGTGTAGCTAACTGGACCAGTGACTATAACTATAACTATTCCGTGCCACTAGTAGATATGACAAGCAAAGACGTTGAACCAACTCACTATTCAGATCCTGATCCTCAGTACGACGCAGATGACCCGTTAGCCTCAGAAGTTACTGCTGGGCACTGGAAAGTAGGTGGATATTACGACTATTGTGCAGCTTCGGCCGGTAGTTACTGCTATGGTGACGGTAGTACATATAGTGGTACACCAGTAGACAAACCAAACACTGCCATCGATGCAGAATACGACATTTGTCCATCTGGCTGGCGCATGCCTACAGGAGGTAGCTATGATGCTACAGCTCGTCCAGATGGCGGTGAATACCAAAACCTATATGACCATTACTCTGGCGCTAGCGGTACAGGCGAAGGAAGTAGATATGCTAACTTTAGAAACGCTCTTAGCCTTCCTCTCTCGGGCTACTTCAACCAAGGCTCAGCGGACTTTCAGGGCTCGATCGGCTTCTTCTGGTCCTCTACGTACAATAACTCCGATATGTACGGCCTCGGCGCAGATACATCACGTGTCACGTGGTATTACAACGGTCGCAACAGCGGGAGCTCTATGCGTTGTATAGCTAAAGACGGCACGGAGCCTGCGCCAGTCGACCCGGACAATCCTGTGCAGCCGTATCCAGAGGACCCATGTAACAGTAATCCAGATTGTGATGCTACAAGTGGTGTAACTCTTCAGCGTGCCTACGAAATGGCTTATACTGCTGCACACAAAGGTATGTACGAAGAAATTAATCCAGGCAGCAATACATATCAATATATAGATTCTTGGAATGGCGTGCAGTACCAAGGTGAAGGCAGAGATGTCCGCTTCCTCATCCAAGATATGACCCCAGAGATTTGTAGCACTGCTACAGTAATTGGTTCACAGACGCTAGTATTAGATATACGCGACCAGACTAGCTACTATATCGTAAAGGCTGCAGATGGCAGATGCTGGATGCAGGATAATTTAGCACTGGATCTTACCAATGTAAATGTAAAAAATGCTATGTATAGCGATACGGATACCAATCATAATACGAATACGAATGCCACTAACACGCAATTAGGCTATCTATTTAATGGTGGGCGTGTTTCTGGAGAATCTACTACGGATAATCTTCCTACTGCAGGTGTAGCTAACTGGGGCAGTTCAAATAGCTACTCTGCACCACTAATAAATATGGCAAGCAAAGACATAACTAGAGCCGACTTAACAAATCCAGAAGATACGCTAACAGAAGCAGATGACTGGAAAATTGGTGGCTATTACAACTATTGTGCCGCTTCTGCTGGTAGTTACTGTTATGGCGATGGTGCAAATTGGGGTACACCAGTAGACAAACCAAACACAGATATTGATGCAGAATACGACATTTGTCCATCTGGCTGGAGAATGCCTACTGGTGGAGCAAGCGGTGAATATCAAGCTCTTGCTACTATCACCAATGGAGCTTCAGGGAACATCTATGATTCTACTAAATATACAGCCTTTAGAAATGCTCTTAGCCTTCCTCTCTCGGGCATCTTCAGCTATGGCTCTACGTACAATCAGGGCACCTACGGCAACTTCTGGTCCTCTACATATTATAATGACAACTATGGCAACTGTATGTACTATCTAAGTGCCTATACGTCCAATATCCGCCCGCAGGAATACAGCTATCGCTTCATCGGTAGCTCTATACGTTGCGTAGCTCAGTAGTCTTAGAGAAGAGATTCCGTTTCAGTTCTTTACGTTCTCTAATCTCTGAAAAAGGCACTCTAGGCCCATCATTTAAGCCTATCCATTTTCACGAAAATTTTTATGCATAATAATATCTATGGTGGGGGTTGTAGATTTTACTATTCTATGCTAGAGTGCTGGGCATGGATAAAATAGATAGAAAATACAAAGAATGGTTTGGTGTAAAAGCTGATATCCAAGCTAGAAAGAATAAGCCACATTTTAAGGAATGGCAGATTTGGTGGTGTGCTGTCGGTGAGAATGTTGGCGTTGAAATAAATGGTAAGGGGATGAAATTTGCCAGGCCGATTGTAGTATATAGAAAATTAAGCGAATATGGTTTTGTGGGCATTCCTCTTACGACACAGGATCATACTGAAACGTCACCAGATTGGTATGTTCATTTTAGATTTAGAGGCATAGATGAGTATGCTGCTTTGCACCAAGTGGAGTCTGTGAGTGTCTATAGACTCTATCGTTTTGTCGGAACGTTGGATGATGAAGACATTGATGTCGTAAAAAATGGCTTTAGGAAACTATATATAAAAAATACCCCTTCCATAAAGAAGGGTGTGGCGGGAGAATCCCGAATATGACTTTATTATAGCATATTAGGGTATTTTGTACAATAGGGTTGGCAAGGGGGACAATCTGTGGTATAATTAGTCCACTATGATAACAAAAGAGAATAAGGACAAGGCTATTGCCAAGGTTGCCCGCAACAAGGCAGACGTTGGTTCTCCTGAAGTTCAAGTTTCGATTTTGACGGAGCGCATCAAAGAAGTGACTGAGCACGTCAAAGCTAACAAACATGACTTTATGGCCAAAAGAGGTTTGATGCAAATGGTAGGGAAGCGCAAGAAGCTTCTCAAATACCTAGAAGAGACCGATTTTGAGCTATACAAGAAGACTGTTAAGAAGCTCGGCCTCAGAAAATAGTTTTGAGTAAAAGAAAACCCGCCTGATAGAGGCGGGTTTTTGTGGTATACTGGGATTAGTATAGCTGACTAATAACAATTTAATTCTAAAAACCATTACTGATGGTTTTTGTTTTTTTGTAAAGGAAAGAATGAATAAAATAGAATTAGAAAAAGTACCCAAAGATAAAGTGGGTAGAATTGAAAAGAATGGCATAAAACTAGAAGATCATGAAGAAAAGACAATTAGATTTTTGTTGAAATACGGTTTTAACATTGAACTGATTCGCCCAGTAAGTATCCCAAAGATGAACAATCCTGATATTTTGGTGTCTGGTGCGATTTGGGAGATAAAAGCGCCGACTAGTTTTAATGAAAACAAGTTAAAAAAGAGGATAAAAAAAGCTTCAAGGCAAGCAAGCCGCGTGGTTTTTGACCTTAGAAATATGAATAGGGATTATGAAAAAGCCGGGATATTTTTAGAAAGAATGTTTGATGGTAATGCGACTATAAGAAGAATGATTATTATTGAGAAGAAAGGAAAAGTCATTGAGTATTATAAATAGATGTAGTATAATCAAGGTAATGAGGGCGACCCCGTTCTTAATTGAGCGAGGCCAAGCCCTCTTTTTTTGACAAAAAAAGACCCCGCCTGTAAAAGCGCGGGGTTTTTGGTCAGTTCGTTGTTTCGGGGATTGCTTTTTTATTGATTGATTCGTAGATTTGATCTCCGAATCCATCAATTTTTTCCAGAGCTTTCGCAGTTTGTTTAAAAATTCCGCGAAACTCTTCGGGGAAGTTACCTTTATTCTTATAAAGGTAATGTTCCAGCTTTGCCCAAAGATCCATGGCGCAGGACCTAATCTGTACTTCTACGGGGATCAATTCTGTACCGTCTTCGGTATAAATTTCTACATTTACTATTAGATGAAGAGATCTATACCCATTTGGCTTTGGGTTTGAAACATAATCCTTTGTTTTTACAACTGACATTCCAGGGAAATGTCGAATCGCGTTTTCAACGTCTTTGATTTGTTTTCTAAACAAAACAATAATACGCTGTCCTGCGATATCGTTAACACATTCAAGGATTTCTTCTATCGTTGCGTCTTCGATTTTTGCATTTTTTTCCTGGAACTTTTTTGTTATTTTATTCCAAAGACTCTTCCATTCTTTCATGCGAAAGACTACGTCAGCGGGGATTTCTTTTCCGCTACTTTCCATCAGGGAGAGGCAATTCTTGCTTCTTGTGACAACTAGAAAAAGTGCCGCCTGATATTTCGGTTGGATTTTGGAATAAAACTCTTTTTTAAATAATTCTTCTGTCAATTTTTT
This sequence comes from Candidatus Nanosyncoccus sp., assembly GCA_045587885.1. Lineage (GTDB taxonomy): Bacteria > Patescibacteriota > Saccharimonadia > Saccharimonadales > Saccharimonadaceae > Nanosyncoccus. Next base: position 64,938 of record JAZNDC010000030.1, read on the forward strand.
TCACCGCCCTTCATTGTTTTTTTGAAGAAGAAATGCAATTAGATATAATTACCCAATCCTCACTATTATATCATACTTACGCTAAAAAGTCAACGTCTCAAGGGGTAAAAAGTGTGATATAATAGAGATAACATTAACAAAGGGAAGACGGCAGATACGTTTTTCTGGTAACAGAGGCACATATCTGATGTTTTCCCAAGAAAGGAATATTTTTCATGGATATTATAAATCCAAATGGCAAAAAGACTCTCCGTGTAGAAACGGATTGGCTAGGCCGCAAGCTTACTCTAGAGGTAAACAGAGTAGGTTTTCGTACCACCTCTTCTGTGCTTGTAACCTATGGCGACACCGTAGTACTAGGTTCAGTAGTAGTTGGCACCAAACCAGTAGTGCAGGATTTCTTCCCACTATCTATTGATTACGAAGAAAAATTCTATGCAGCTGGCAAAATCAGTGGTTCTAAATTTATCAAGCGTGAAGGCAAGCCAGCTGACGAAGCTGTGCTCGTAGGTCGCCTGATTGACCGTCCAATTCGCCCACTATTTCCAAAGGGTTATCGCCAAGAAGTACAGGTAGTTTGTACAGTACTATCTATGGACCCAGCTTTTCGTCCGGACTGTGTAGCAATGCTTGCTGCATCGGCTGCCCTTATGAACGCTGGTGTACCATTTGATGGCCCGGTGGCCGGTATTCGTATTGGCCGCATCGGTGGTGAATTTAAGGGCTTCCTCTCTGCTGAGGAGCGCGAACAGTCTCCAATGGATCTCGTGGTTGCCTGTAAGGATGGCAAGATTATGATGGTGGAAGCTGGTATGAAAGAAGTGCCAGAAGAAACCATCATCGAGGCTATGCATTGGGCTGTAGAAAATGTAAAACCAGCGCTTGATTTACAGCGTGAGCTTGCAAAGCAAGTAAATGCTAAAGAGCAAGAGTACGAATTGGTGCTCCCAGATGAAGAAATTTTGAAAGAAGTTGCAGATTGGTGCAGCGGCAAATTTGGTTCTAAGATTCGTGGCAACGTGATGGAACGCGCACAAATGCTTGATGATATTAAGTATGCAATGCACGATGAATTTGCTTTGTCTAAAGGCCAAGGTGAAACCGACAACGAAAAAGTGGAATGGTATGATGCAAATCTTCGTGATGTTTACGATCAAGCATTTGAGCTAGCCGTACACAAGGAAGTTCGCCGCGGTATCGTAGAAGAAGGCGTGCGTCCAGATGGTCGTAAACTAGACGAAGTCCGTCCACTTAGCTCTCAGGTTGGTATTTTGCCACGTGTTCACGGGTCTTCACTATTTACTCGTGGTGTAACTCAGGCTATGAACATCGTTACTCTAGCCCCACTTTCCTACGCACAAGATGTAGATACGATGGAAGTTACCGATGGTAAGCGTCGTTATATGCATCATTACAATGCTCCATCCTACACTGTAGGCGAGCCAGGTCGTATCGGCTCTCCAGGACGTCGTGAGATCGGTCACGGCTACCTAGCAGAGCGCGCACTTCTTCCTGTACTTCCATCTGAAGAAGACTTCCCATATGCAATTCGCAGCGTTACCGAGATTATGTCTCAAAATGGTTCTACTTCTATGGCCGCTACTTGTTCGTCTTGTATGGCTCTTATGGATGCCGGTGTTCCTCTAATTCGCCCAGTATCTGGTGTAGCTATGGGCCTCATGGTAGATGTGCCAAAGGGTACCCCAATTGAAGCAAAAGATATTGATAAGGCATATGTACTTACTGACCTTATGGACGCAGAAGATTTTGCTGGTGATATGGACTTTAAGGTAACTGGTACTACTGAAGGTGTAACTGCTCTCCAGATGGATATGAAGGTGCATGGTCTTCCGGTAGAGATTATGGAAAAGGCCCTCAAGCAATCTCACGATGGTAGAATGTTTATCTTGAAGCATATTCTAGAAGTAATTCCAGGACCTCGTGACCACATCTCTAAGTATGCTCCACAGATTGAGAAACTGATGATTAATCCAGACAAAATCGGTGCTGTGATTGGCAAGGGTGGCGAGATGATTAATAAAATCACTACCGAAACCGGTGCAGAAGTTAACATCGAAGACAATGGTCTTGTAACAATTGCTGGTACTGATCCGGAGAAGATTCAAAAGGCTCTTGAATGGATTAAAGGTCTTACCGAAGAACCAGAAGTCGGCAAGATTTACAATGGTACCGTAGTAACGATCAAAGACTTTGGTGCATTTGTAAATATTATGCCTGGTATTGATGGCATGCTTCACATTTCTCAGATCTCTACCAAGAGACTAAAAACCGTAGAAGAAGTACTTCACGTAGGCGATAAGGTACGCGTAAGGCTCGTAGCAATTGATGACAAGGGCAGATTGTCACTATCTATGCTTGGCGTAGACTAATACTACTTAAAAAATCTCCCACTTTGGGAGATTTTTTGTTGACAA
>JAZNDC010000031.1:0-6539 GCA_045587885.1 Candidatus Nanosyncoccus sp.
CTATGACATACTTCATAGTAATATTATACCTCTAAAGACAGCAGATATGGTTATTTCACAATATTTTTTATCGAGCGTCAATAGATTTAAAATGGCAAAACTTATCAGACGTCCACTACTGTTGTAGTGGATAGGGTAGTATTGCTTTATTCTAGGTTTATTATGCAATTTGGCTTCAATTCACCGATTGTGTACAATCGGTGCCACCTCTGTAAGAACCGATTATAAATAATCGATGAATAATGTTCATGGTTTTGTTTTTTATAAAAATCGGTTATAATTAAAATACTTAAGTACAGACATAAGCAAGAATGGATAGTGGTGAAGATAATAACTAGGAATGCAGGGCTTTGTATTTTTGGTTTTCCAAAAAAATAAAGCCGTGTAGTGCTAGTAACTACGCGACTTTATAAGCTTACTTGAAGGGTCAGCTTGCGACTAATGGCTCAGCACTAGCGGAGTCATTTTTCGTGTCATCAATCCAAAAATGAAATGGACGATTCTTGGCACGAATTACTCTGCCGTTGCGAGTCACAGTCCATGTAAAAATCTCTATCATAGATCTGTATCTCCATTACTCTATTAAGGTTCACTCCGGGCCTATCCCGGCAGCCTGATACACTCGCAGTTTTATTTTCAAATGTTTATCTCATAAGTACTAGCACCTCATTTTGATGCTCATTTTACTAATAAAAAAGTCCTGTACCAGCATGAGGTGTAGGCGATTCGTTACTGGCCTGACGACCAGGTGGTTGTTTAGAACCTACGCCTCGTGTTGACACGGGACTAGCCAGCTTGTTAACGAATCTTTATACTGCGCCAACCACGGCACAAATACATACCTCCAAGACTTCGCTAGAAGCCTCGACTACTTTTATTCTACCACAGGAGCTAAGTTTTCCACAAGCATAAGCAGTTTATTTTTTTCATTTTCTATCCACTTGTAAACAAGTGGAGTCACCCCTGTTAAAGTTGATCGTTAAATTAGCCGTTATTTTTCATTGTTTCATCAATAACGTTGTAGGAATAAGTTACTCCTTTACATTGGTTCAATGTTCATTCCCTTGTGATTCCTGATTAGAACGTAACATCTACTAAAACAGGGTAATCCTTCTTCGGAATAACCTTTGTCTTAGGGTTGTATCCCGGGTGCCCCCACGCCCAATCAACTACCGCACAGATACGGCGCGTCATGTCGTCTGCCGCATCAAGAAACTCCTTGCAACGCTCACAAAACGCATTACTTTTACATTACCTCAACAAAGCTATCAATTCCCTTTTCTTTGCAATACTTCAAAAACTCCTCCACCCCCGCCAGCTCCGGATACCCATACGTCTTAGTCCTGTAATGCATCGGAATAATCTGCTTCGGATGAGCTGCCTTGCAAATCTCCGCCGCCATGGCAGCATCAATCGTATAATACCCACCCACTGGAATTAGCAAATAATCCGCATCAGAAATCGCGGCAAGTTGCTCCTCATTTGGAAAATGTCCAAGATCCCCTAGGTGCACCAACTTTTCACCAGATTTTTGATCACGAATCACAAAAATCGTATTCGGCCCGCGAAGCGCCCCTTCTTTATCGTCATGCCAGCTTGGCACTTCCATGATATCAAACTCGCATTCGCCCGGCACAATCTCCACACATTCGCGCCCACTATGGTCCGCATGCTCGTGCGAACAAATCACCTTGTTTGCCTTAGCTCTAAGTGGCAGAAGACCCGGCACACTCCCATCCTTATACGGATCTATCACCAAACTATCATTGAGTTTAAAACACGCATGTCCCAAATATTCGATTTTCATGAATTCTCCTTTATATATAAATGTCTTCTTCTTTTACGTGAACCATATCCATTATTTCACCCAAAAACTTGCTTCGCCTATTTGCGTCCCTATTACATAATAACGTAACCTGGTTACGCGTCCTTGTTAATGCAACATAAAAAACTCTTCTTTCTTCCGCAAATTCTATCCCTTCCGATTCCGTCTTATTCATAAACAAACTCTTCAACCAAAATTCATTTGTTAATTCACGCGGAAAGTTCTTATTCAAACCAATCACAAAAACATAATCCGCCGTAAGACCCTTGGATTTATGAATAGTCATCGCATCAAATTTAAAACCTGGTACATCTCTAATTGAAACTTTCGTGCCCAATTCATCCATAAAACCCAAATTATCATCATCGAAAAGATGACTTATATCTGAGTTCAACCTACCAAGCACTATCACTGTCCCGTCAGGATCTTGTCTATGAACCTTTATTATTTCTTCTTTTAACACTTCAATTTCTGCATGAATTGATTCTTCTCTTGTGTCGCCACCAAAGAATGCAAACCTAATCGGATCATTAATATTTCTATCAGAAGAAAGATATTTAGGGATTTGGTTCCTATTCTTCATAATAAAATCACCAGCTATATCTGCGAGGGTTTGAACCGTTCTATAAGTATGTTGGATACGATATAGTTTTGCACCAGGAAACATTTTTTGAAAATTATAAGTATATTCAATTTTTGAACCAGTAAACGCATAAATAGATTGCCAATCGTCACCAATCGCAGTCAGTTTAGCATGATTTCTTGCAAGCGTTTTTATTGTTAGCTCATATCTATCAAAAGAGATGTCCTGATACTCATCTATAATCACGTATTTATAACTAAAGCTGTCTGCGTTCAGTTCTTCAATATATCGTTTGGTATAATAGATCATATCTGCATAATCAAAACCAACTAAACTAGGATCAGAAGTTAATCGTTTATTATAATACACTAAATAATCTCTAATATACTTATATTGTTTTATGGCTTTATTTTTATCAAAATCCTTATCAAAAGAATTATCGCCTTTCAAGTAATTAATCACGATTTTATCAAAATCAGCACGATCCGGTGAAGATTTTATCGCATCAACAGCTCCCATCATTAGCCTTTTTACTTTAAAGAATTCAGCTATTGGATTTTGATCTAACACGATATTTGCCATTTCTTCATCGCTTCGTGGTGAAAAAACGAAACCCATTTCTCTCAATTTATTTTCTAGAGTATTTAAAAAGCCGTACCCAGGTTCATATTCCAAACCAATAAATCTCGTGTGATGAGATTTATGATATTCTTCTTTTATCCTCCGTATTCGTTCATAGGTTTTATCATATATTGCCCCCTCTGCTGACAACCCAAAGTATTCAACATAAACCTTTTCACCGCCAAGATCCAAAGTAAAATCCGGTCGATAAGTAGAGTAATCGGGCATTATTTCCTCATATACTCTTTCATATTCATATTCAATTCCATTTTTTAACAAAAAATTCGCTATAGCAACCTCACCCTTAGATTTCACAAACTCACTACGAAGCGTACGGGGAGAATCAGCGCTCGCATATTCCTCCGCCTTATCGCGTAATACACTTCCTATATCTCCCCATTCTTCCATCTTCTTCTTTTTATAGAACTTAAAATACTCTTCAAAATTATCAAAACTATCTATATTATTTGCAAAAATCTTACCAAAAAGCCATGTAGTTCCAACTGTCTTTGGATCAAAAGTATCCACAAACTCTTTTATAGCATCCTTTGATGTATAGACTTTTGTACGAAAAAAATCTGCAAAAATCTTTTCTTTTTCATTATTATCTACAACATAACATTTACGATTTGATTTAATAGCATACAAATGCTTCATGTACTTATATCCCAGCGAATGAAATGTTGATACTTCGGCAGGAATATTTAAATCAATATTTAAATCAATATTTATACGGTCTCTTAGCTCTTCGACGTTTTTACGCGCATAGCTCATCACTAATGTCTTTTTTGGATCAATTTTCAATATGTCCACCAAGTATTTAACCTTGGCAATCATTGTAGTTGTTTTACCAGTACCAGCACCAGCAATAATTAGCGCAGCGTCATCGTTCCCCAAAATAGCTCGCCGTTGTTCATCGTCAAGCTTTATGCTTGGATCAACATCATCGAGTATATGATCAAAATAGTCTTTTAATTGGTCCAACCTAGAATCATATGTATCCATAACCACTATTATACAATAAACCACCGTCTTTCGGCTTTCTTGACAGAACCTACTACCATTAGTATAATGGTAGTAGGTGGTAGAAGTATCTAGAATTCTACCGTTTGGTTTGGTGGTTACTGTTCGTCGTAGACGACAGTAATTTTTTTATCACGCTCCGCTTATCTTCGCATCTTCCTCAGCAAACCTTTTGTTTCCTCATCCACCCGGTACGAATCACAAATTTTCGAAATCGTCTTATTGTAAGTCCACTTTGGCAACTTGGAACTCAGCAAATACGAAGTCGTCGCCGTAGGATATTTTATAAAACAATCGCAAAGTAGCCACGCGATTCCCATCCGGATATAATACTCCTCGCGGCTAGCCAACCCATTAATTCTATCAAAAATCACCTGCAAATAATCTTCATTGATATAGGCAACTTTAAGAAGTACCAGCCCCACGCGCACCGCAAACTCACGCGAATCAGAGAGCAAATTATCCATTTTTGAGTCAAAAAACGCGGTTCTATTTTTCTTTATCACCTTCCCCACCGCCGAACAAAACGTATCACACGTGCTCCAATCGTCAATCACATCCACCTGCGAATCAAACCAGCCGAGCATCTCGTCATACGGCAACCTCGCAATCAAAAACCCGCGCGCTAAAACTTCTTCATATCCCACCGGTTCCACCGCCAAAATCGCCGGGATTTTTTCCAACGGCACCTTTTTGCACACATCCCGAATCAGCGGCACCCTCACCCCCAAAAACGGCCTCTCGCTCGGGCAGATTTTCATCACAAACTCGCGGTATTCATCATCCGCTAAATCAGCCAGTGCCGACTTCAACTCCTCAAAACTAGAAATCATATCTATATGATACCAGAAAAACCCATAAAAAAGCCAGCCCCAAGGCTGGCTTAGTAGATAGTCCATGCAACATAAAATATTTTAAGTCCGCCACAGGCGCTTAAGATAAAGTTCCCACAGCTCGTTTACGTCAAACTGATGCGCAACACCCATCTCGTTGAGTTTTGCTTTTAGCTCATTACGATGATTACGCGCATCGTCAAAACGTTCCGTGCTACGCCGAAGCTCAATCCGAGCTGATTCCATCAAGACTCTCGCTTCGCGAAGGTCAATTCCACTGTCTATCAGTCCTTCTGCCTGCTCTTTCGCCTGGCTGATGCTCTTTTTTAGCTCAGAAATTTTCTCAGATAAACTCTTCGCCTGTGCCTTGTAAGCTCGTGCCTTCTCGAGACATTTCAGCTTCGCTTCCAAATTCCCTTGCTGTGTATACTTAGTAACCAGATCATAATACTTTTTTTGGTTTGCTTTTGCTTCCGCAAGCTCAGGCTTCAATTCTCTGATTCTATCGTTCGTCCTCCGACGAAACTTCTCGTAATCGTCCCACACCTGAGCAAATCCTTCATCTTCCTTCTTCCGTCTTCCATAAACAACCAGGAAGGCATCCCGCGCCTGGTAAAACTCCTCTTCTCTTTCCATCATAACTCCATAGAGCAGATTCGTTTCCTTCACCGCATCACGATACTGTTTTTTCACTTCCTTCATTTCTTGCAAACTCTTTTCAATTTTCTCTTCAAAAATACCGATTTCAACATCATGCATACCCATACAAATCACCTCCAAAAAATAAATGTACAAAAATCAATTATAGACTATCTATATATATTATACCATAAAACTATCTAGATGACAAATGCCAATGATCCCCATACTCGCATTTATACACAGAAAGCTCTGGCGCACCATGATCAAACTGCGCAACCTTTGCAGCTACTTCCGCTTCCTCACGCGTAGCGTAGCAAATCTTTTGAATATCACCCACCCAACATTTTTTCGGCTCGTATGCCGCTCCGGCAGAAACCGGATGTTTACTTCGCATACTCCACCGCGCGCGTTTCCCGAATCACATTCACCTTAATCACACCAGGATAGCTCATGGTTGCTTCAATCTTGTTTGCAATATCGCGAGCAAGTTTAAGTGCAGAAAGATCATCGATTTGCTTTGGCTCTACAATTACGCGAATCTCACGACCAGCCGAAATTGCATAGGCCTTATCGATGCCTGGGAATGAAGTTGCAATGTTTTCTAGATCTTTCATACGTTCTGCAAAGTTCTCAGCAGAAATGTTTCTAGCACCAGGACGAGCAGCACTCACAGCATCAACAATTTTTACAATGATTGCTTCTGGAGTGGTTGGCTCAATATCATCGTGATGTGCCGCAATTGCGTGTACTACCTCATCAGGAAGACCATACTTCTTAGCAAGCTCTGCACCAATCTCAGCGTGCTTCCCTTCGATTTTGTGGGTTACAGCTTTGCCCACATCATGAAGAAGAGTCGCCATCTTGGTTACACGTTTGTCTGCGCCAATTTCCTCGGCAATCATACCAGCCATGTGTGCAGCTTCTACAGAATGTAGCAGCACATTTTGCCCATAAGAAGTACGGAACTTCAGCTCACCAAGTAGATGCAGGATTTTGCGTGGAATATCTACCA
>JAZNDC010000032.1:0-44422 GCA_045587885.1 Candidatus Nanosyncoccus sp.
AGTTTAAAATCCTGAAATACCACGCCCAATCTTCTACGATAGCTAGGAATATGGCGTTTTTTTACATAATCTAGATCTATCCCACCGACAATAATCTTACCTGAGTCAGGAATCTCTTCTTTCGTAATCATTTTAATAAAAGTAGACTTACCTGCGCCAGACTTACCAACAAGAAAAGCAAATTCATTTGGCTCAATATGTAGCGAAACAGAATCTAGCGCCGGTTTTGCGTCGCCAGGATACTTTTTTGTGACAGAGTCAAGCAAAATCATACAACTATTTTAGCATAATCACAATGGTTTTGCAAAAATTAGATATTTTCAAGTGTTGTCATTATCTGGTCATCGATTTTGCCCACAAATTCAAGATGCACAGAAATGTTTTTTACATCAGAGTTGTCTGGTTGATAAATTGAAATCGGTGTGATTTTTGCTTCTAGATTGTTTGCAGCAATAACTTCTTTAATTTTTGCAACTAATTCACCGTAGGTCTTATTCGTACTTATCGTCAAATCACGTTTGTCTTTCTCGGAAACAATTTTTACTTCACGAGTAGGTCTATTAAGTTCAACAAGTTTATCAAAATCAAGTTCAAATCCAGCCAAATATTCGTTTAATTTGAAATTATTGCGAACTTTAGTTTTAAACTCGCCCACAAACCCAATCAGATCTTCACCAGCATAGATTTCTGCTGCACGCTTTTTTTCAAATGGTCTCGCTTCGGCTACGTCAGACTTCAAAGGTTTAAATTCTACTACGATATTCAATTCGTCAAGTAATTTTTCAACAAAGTATTTTGCTTTGTAATATGCAGTACCCTGAGCTTTTCTTTCCGCAAGCACAAAACCCATACGCATTTTTTCTACCGGCACACCTTCAGCATCCATTCCCCATTCTTTTTGATAAACTTTGTTCATTTCATAAAGCGCAAATTTATCAAATGGGATTTTTTGGTTTACAAAAGCTTTATCGAGCAAACTCGGCACAATCGACTGACGAACAAGTTGAAGTTCTGGACTAATCGAATTTACAATCTTGTAAGAATTCTTGGTGTCAAGATTTGCTTTTTCAAGTAGTTTTTCAGAAACAAAACTATAGGTAAGCACCTCGTTTGCACCAAAGCGTTCCATTAGATTACGAACTTTAGTTTTTAACGCAAGCGATGCGTTTTTGCCAGCAGTACCATGAAATAGAAGAACTGGCTCGATATTATCGTACCCATTTAGGCGCCCAACTTCTTCTATAATATCTTCTTTTATGTGGATATCAGTGCGCCATTCTGGAGCAGTGATTTTAAAACCACCTTCTACCTTAAATCCAACGTTTTCGAGTGTAGTTTTTATCTCCACTTCACTATAATTTGTACCAAGAAGACCATTAATTTCATCTGTTGTAATATTTACAACGTTTTCCTTTACTGGATTTGGATATTCATTAGCCTCAGCCGCAATTTCAAAGCCATCACTAAGCATACTAGCACAAGCATTAGCTACTGCCATAGTTTGGTATGCTGGCTGACCTTTTGTAAATCTAGTGATTGCTTCAGAGAAGATACCATGCGCCATTTGGGTTTTGCGAAGATTATAAAGGCTAAATGTTGCAGACTCAATAATAATATTCTTCGTATTCTCATCAATTGCCGTAGATTTACCGCCCATCGCGCCAGCAAGCGCTACAGGAATATCACCACTACAAATTACAATGTCGTTTTCGCTTAGTTCTACCTCTTTGTCATCTAGAAGAACAAGCTTCTCGCCATTTTTTGCAAGACGAACTTTTATTTCTGGCTTATCACTGCCACCAACAGCTACGAATTTATCATAGTCAAATGCATGAAGTGGTTGCCCGGTAAGAAGCATCAAATAATTCGTCGCATCCACAATCGGCTCTACCGGACGCATACCAGATTTTGCCAAAATTGTATCTTGCCACGTAAGATACTTCTTTTTTAATTCACCATGTTTTTGAAGTATCACCGCGGAATAGCGAGAACAAATCGAAGAGTTGTCGATAGAAATATGAATTTGGTTGCTCGAGGCCGTGTCCCGAATTTGCTGCTGCAAATTCGAAGCGAATGAGCCCCGTGAAGACGGGCGCGAAAGAGCGAGGTCGAGAGAATCAAATTCAAATTTCTGCCCAAGTATTCCCGCAACTTCTCGTGCAAATCCAACAATACCAAAAGTATCTGGACGGTGTGTGAGAGATTTATTTTCAATTTCAAGAATCTTGTCGTTTAGTTCGAATACATCCGCAAGCAAATCGCCTGGTTTTGCTATTTCTGGATCAATTTCTACAATACCACTATGGTCATCGCCAAAATCAAGTTCATCTGCACCAGCAAGCATACCATTAGACTCATACTTGCCGAGCATCTTACGTTTGCCGATTACAAATGGAGCATCTTCGTGTACGGAAGCCGGCACAATCGCACCCGGCGCAATCCACGCCGCCAGCATTCCTTCGCGCACATTTGGTGCACCACAAACGACCTGAACTAACTCGGCGCCGCCATCATTAATTTGGCAAAGCGTTAAATGCGTATCCGGAATCTTTTCCGCAGTTTCTACACGTACTACATATATATTATTATATTTAGTGTTCTCATCAATTACGCCCTCAACTTCTACAAGACGTGCACCAATTAGTCGCACCAAATCTTCATCAGAAACTTTGATGTCTACATATTTTTTAAGCCAATTTAGTGATACTAACATTTAAAACTCCTTCAAGAAATTAAGGTTGCCCGATTCAAAATTACGTACATCTTTAAGTCCAAATCTCAGCATCACGAGACGATCAATTCCGCCGCCCCACGCAAAGCCATGATATTTCTCCGGATCAATCCCAGCCATTTTAAGTACATTTGGATGAATCATACCGCAACCAAGCATCTCGAGAAAGTCGCCTTTTTTGCCACCAAGAGATTTTGGTTTTTCAATCATAAACTCAAGCGATGGTTCTGTAAATGGGAAATACCCAGGCTGAGTACGAATATTTAGTTTCTGCTCATAATACTTTTCAAAGAATTCACGCAAAATCCCAAGCATATTACCCATCGTACAATCACGAGAAACATACACACCTTCACACTGATAAAAAGTATGCTCATGTGTAGCATCCACATCTTCATTGCGATACACGCGGCCCGGAATCACTACGGCAATATTCTTGCCTTCATCCAAATTGTGCTTAAAAGTTTTAAGAGCACGATTTTGCATAGTAGAAGTATGAGCAGGCGGAATTAACCCTTCCTCGGTGCGGAAAGTATCATAGCCATCGCGTGCAGGATGCTCTTTGGCGAAATTCAAAGAATCAAACATGTGATATTCGTCATCAAGTTGACGAGATTCCATTACGTCAAAGCCCATCGATTGATAAATAGAAACTACACGATCGAGCTCAGCCATCAAAGGATGTTCAGACCCAGCCAAAGTAGAATAGAGCTCAGGAAGTGGCTCATTCGATGCGCAAGGTGCAGTAATATCAAGCGGCTCTACCTCTGCATCAAGCAAGGCTTCCTCGGCAGCCGCAATCTTTGCGAGAATATCATTTTTCTTCGCATTCATTTCGCGGCCAAATTCTCCACGCTTCTCTGGCGCTATAGTCTTGATTTTGGCATATTCTGCATTAATATTTTTTAATTCAACTTTTAACTTTTCGAGCTCTTGCATAAGATATATTATACTACAAAACTGCGATTTCTGACATCGGCAAATTCAATAGTATTTAGAAGCACAACGTATGCGACTTTGTTATCATTGTCAAATTTAAGTTCATCCACACCAGCCGGCTTCAAATCCTGCCCAAAAGCATAACGAGTAGTTGGGTCGTAATTTGCAAGATAATTCCCATATTCAATAATATCGAGAAGCGCAACGACATCTTCCTTTTCCAAACCAGAGTACCTTGCCAAAATACCTTCGTAGGAATTATCGATTGGATGCGTTTCTTCATATTTATTAAGAAAACCAGTCACCGCAGATTCTTCTATCATACCCATAGACTCCATCAAGGCCTGGTCTTCGATGAAACGTTGATATTGTTTACTCTCATCCCATGTTAAACCATTTGCCTGACCAACATTATTACCTGCTACACAGGACTCGCCGCTAACCAGCCCAGCATTTGCGAGCGACTGCGCATTAGTGACAACATCAATAGAATCACCAACAATCGGAATAGCCCCAATTGCGGAATTTGTTACATTATTAAAAGTCTGGTTATCAGTGGTTACCTGGGCAAAAGTAGCAACTTGATTTACTATATTCTGGTCAGCAATACCAAAGGCAGAATTTCTATTATCACAGAACAATATATACTTTGCCAAATCAGAACCTTCCTTAATCTGCACATTCCCATTCTCATCCAATTCTTCCAAGAAGTTGCCTTCATCATCCAACCCATCAACGGTCTCAACCAATTCAACTGGATTTTCTTCCATAGTAGAAATATCAGTCATCGCATAAGGAGTACAGAATTCATCACCCACTGCACCGATAGAATCCAAATATGGGCATACTTCATCATATTGTTCAATTATATTTTCAGAAGCTTCATATGCAGAAGCGGTCGGCGTTAATGAAATAATAGAATTGGAAAGAACAGAAGCCGAAGACATAACGGTACTCATCACAGAGTTTGCCCTAGTGAAGGTAAGCAGTTGCCGTGCCAAATTCCCCATAAACGTATACTGAGAACTTGTATCAAATGGGCTCTTGGTCAGCCGATCGTACCTTGCCTCTTCAGCAATCACACCTTGTTGCGCATTAAAGAATTGTAGATACTTAGTCACCCCACCCAAAGAACCACCATTAGCTCTATGAATATTTTGATAAACAGTATGCGCGCCATTTTTTAATACCGAAGCAAGCCGTTTACCGCCTAAATGCTCCACGATATTCGTCATCAATGCACCAGCTACGAGTGGAGTAATAACTTTGATAATTCCACCAATCAATAAACTTGCACCAACACTAAGTGCAATCGAAGAAGCTAACTCGCCTAGAGCTGGGAGACAACCAATCAAAGTAGCACCAAAACTAAATGCGGCACCAGCAGCACCAGCGATACAAGCTACTATCGTGTAAATATTTTCTGCAACGCCAAGCCCATTTGCTACCATTTTTGCAATCGCACAACCAGTAAACGCGCCCATACTTACACCAAGCCCCCACATTATAGTTTTAATATTTTTTGTAAAATTATAAGCTGTCACTTCAGGAGCATTCACGTCAACCTTACCAGCATTATACAGTGGCGCAAGAACAGATGAACTCATTGCATTATTTGTTTCATGAGTTTGTTTTATCGTGTAATTATCAACAAGGTTTTCATTCGCGTTCGTAATATTTGTTTGGTTCTGAGCCGGCGCACCAGTTGGATTAGCCGACACATTACTTGCGCTATTTACCATATTGGCAGCAGTATCAGTATTACTTTTTGCTTCAACATCCCAATATGTTTCGCCAGTCGGGTCATTTAGTGCAGCTGTCATTTGATTTATTGGCGCAGTATCTCCGTCGCCAGCTTTTACCTTGTCAACCGTTTCTAAGAAAGCCATGGCCACACGCACCATCTGTAAAGTCTGGGCTGCAGATACTAGCAAACTCACGCCGCCAAGGAAATTGAATGCAAGACATGTATAATTTGCCGTTGCTTGCGCTATGCCAGAAATACCGCTACCGGTATCACTTTTTGCATATTTCTGACGAATTGTTTCTATTTCGCCACGCACTTTTTCTACGCTATCTATTTCAGACATTTTTATATTCCGTGCACCATCACCTTGCCCAGTCGCCTCAGTTTCTCCGCCCCTAACGTTCCCCCGATCATCCTGTTCTGCATGAAGGCCACTATTCTTTACGCCACCATCTTTTATTTCGTCTATGCCATTCTTTAGGGTTTCTGACATATTTGCCTTATTTGTAGCATCATCCCCAGTATCCCTATACGACTGGAATAAATTCCTCGTCAGCCTATTAGTCGTCAAAAACCTAAGCGTACCCGTCTCAAACATGTTCGCAATTGCACCTCGCCAAGTCAGCGAGGCTCCTTTATAGGCCTTAAAGAAATCGTCATCACCTTCAAACGCATCTTTAAAAGTCATTATTTTATTAGTGTCATCAAGCCCCAAGCCTCTTAAGGATTCCGCATCAGTATCATTAGCAGCAATTATTTTACGACCACCAGAACCATCTTGTTGGACCATTACTTTCTTTCCGCCAACTTCCTCCAACTCGATTCCATGTTGTTTCAATTTGTTCTTCTGTTTCGACGACATGCTGAAACTACCCCTAAAAAGTTGACCCTGCCTATATGGGGTCCTCATAGTCCCATTATCTAATTGAAACCTTACAAAAATATTCGAGCGTGCCGCAGCAGAAGTTTGCATTGAATTAAAAGCGGTCAAAAATCGTTCTGCAAGCGAAAAAGGTTGCAACATTTGAGTAGAAAAAATCATAGTACCGAAAAAAACTATCAAACCAATAATCATAGCGGTCGGCCCTTTGTAGCCAGAAAAGAAATTCTTTTTTTCGCCGTCGTCGTCTTCTTCTTCGCCGCCCGCTCCAGTATAGTAACCACCCGCCGATTCTTCGTCTTCGCGTGCACCCTCAAGATCATCGGATTTTTGCTCGAGATTTGCACCAGCAGCCGCACTCTCAGCAGCACCAAGCTCCTCAGCACCACTCTTATTTTTATCAGACATGCCAGCCGGCGCTTCTCCACCACCTGCACCGCCCAAAAAACCAGGCGTCACTGAATTTTTGGCAGAACCAGTTATTCCAGCAGCACCGCCACCCTTTGCTACACCACCAGCACCAGAGCCTTTGTCCTCCATAATATATTATTATATACTACTTATGCTAAAAACTAGCAAAAATTAAATCAAAATTATTGAAATTAACGAACAGACAGCAAGAATGATCAATACAATCCAAACCCAACCAAACCTACCAGTCTTTTTAAAATTTTTCATGTATTCGGAATCTTCAGCTAAATCTGGATCCGGGTTTCCTTTCAAACCACTTCCATCATCATCGCCAGAGTCATCAGAACTTTCGTACATTTTTGTGCGAAGGTCTGCACTAATTCTGCGACTCAACGCATCATTTTGATCTTCATCTTTATTTACAATTACGCCCATAGTTTTCCTAAATAAGTTATTAACTTTTTTATTATACCACACAAAAGTTATGCTATAATATATATATTATTATTAAAGGAGGTCAACAAATGGCAACAAAAAAGCCAAAGACAACGACTAAGCCTGTTTCCAAAGCGAAAACAGCTAAGCCAAAGACTGCCGCGAAGACTGTCACGAAGCCAGTATCCGAGGCCCCAAAAACCAACACGGTGGAATCAAAATCTAATAAATCAATTTTTGCAGGGTTCTTTGCAAAAAAGTACGAAGAGAACGAATCAATTCTCACTATTTTCAAAAAACCAAAATTCTATGGTGCTTTGTTTGGTGAATTTATCGGCACAGCTATTTTAGCTTTGCTTCTTTTCGCTCTTTCACTCATGGGTATCGCTAGCATCTCACAATACTCATTTGCATTAATTGCAGTATTTATTGCTATCTATGCATTTTCTGGTGCTTGTCTCAACCCACTCGTAGTTGCAGGTCTTGTAGCTACCCGTCGTATGTCCATCATTCGCGGCGTTATGTATATCGTTGCAGAAGTCGTCGGTGCATGGCTCGGTTGGCTCATCTTCAACTCATTCCACCTAGCCGGTGGCGAAACTGCCTACGAAATCCCGACCATGACTGCAGTTGGCGAAAACCAATTCTTCATCTTTGCGATGATCGAATTGCTCGGCGCTATCATCATTTCCTTCTTTGTAGCACGCGCCCTCAAATACAAAAGAAGTGCATTCACCTACGGTGCAGTTATCGGCGGTGGTATCGTACTTGCAATTGTAGTTAGCTACGTAATCTCTGCTGCATTCTTTGGTCTCCAAGGCAACTTTGCATTGAACCCAGCAGTAGCTCTCATGTTCCAAATCTTCCCAACTACCGGTGAAAACTTTGGCGAAATCATGAGCGGCGTAGGCGCAGCACTTGCAATCTACGCACTCTTCCCAATGCTCGGCGGCGTAATCGGTATGTACATCTCCGACTTCGCAAGCAAACTCTCCGGTGAAGAATAATTTGTAAATTAAAAAACAAAAGAAGGCTGTTTGCTCACGGTGTACTTCACGCCGGGAAACATCTCGCGATTTTAGTTGGGTCTGCGCCGGTATTTCAGTACCGGCTCGACCCGTAAAATCACTCAATGTTTCTCGGGCTCGTACAATGTTCGCAAAAGCCTTTTTTTGTTTTTATATATTATTTATTCTTCGGAAATAATGGTTCGCTTGGAGGCGTTACTTGCTCGCCGAATACGTTCAAAATCTTTTCCGCCGTGCTTGGAATAAATGGCCCGAGCAAAGTAGCTGCCTCAATTAATTCATTCCCAAGTTTATTCAATACTTCAGCAAGCTTTTCCGTCTCCCCAGCTTTTGCAAGCATCCATGGTTTTTCTTCATCAATTTTCCGATTGATATTTTGGACTTTTTCCCAAACAAAATCAAACGCTTTGCTATATTCATACTTGTCCATCAACTCACGATATTCTTCTGAAATCTCAATGTTATGTTTTTCAAACTTAATGTTATGTTTGTTAAACATAGTCGCAAGTCTTTGCACTAAGTTGCCAAGATCATTTGCAAGCTCATTATTATACGCGTTCTCAAATTTTTCCCACGTAAAATCAGAATCATCAAAAGTATCAATATGACGAAGGAAATAATAGCGAAATGCATCCACACCATGTTTGTCTAGAACATCTACTGGATTCACCACATTACCAATTGACTTGCTCATTTTTTGTCCATCGGCAAGAACCATACCATGAGACACCAAAGCTTTTGGCATTGGCAACCCAAGACCGATTAGCATTGCTGGCCAAATAATCGAATGAAACCTCAAAATATCTTTGCCTACAAATTCTGCCGTTGCTGGCCACCATTCGCTGATATCGTTTTCTGGATAGCCTAGCACAGTGAGGTAATTTGCGAGCGCATCCATCCAAACATACATCACATGCTCGTCGTCACCAGGCACTGGTGCACCCCACGAAAGAGCTTTCTTCGGACGAGAAATTGAAACATCTGGCGAATCATTTAAAAGTGCCAGCATTTCTTTTTTACGAAACTCAGGCAAAATCAAAAGTTCATCAGATTCAATTAGTTCACGAATTTTGTCTTTGAAGTCCGCAATGCGTAGATAATAATTCTCTTCTTCAAATTTTTCATATGGCTTGTTGTGATCCGGACAAACACCATGGGTTTCTTCATATTCTTTTTCAGTCACATAACGTTCACAACCAGTACAATACCAACCCGCATAAGTAGCTTTATAAATATGGTCAGAAAGTTTTTTCCATACTTCCATTACGCGGCGCTCATGCTCAGCATCAGTCGTACGTACAAAATCTGTATATTCTACACCAAGTCTAGAAATAAAATTTTTAAAATCAGCAACATTCTTGTCGACATATTCTTTTACTGGTATACCGGCTTCATTAGCCTTTTGCTGAATTTTATTACCGTGCTCATCCGTACCGGCAGACATACGAACTTCGTCGCCAATTAAACGATGATATCTTGCACAAACATCCGCAAGACAATAATCCATCGCGTGCCCAATGTGTGGAGCGCCGTTCATATATGGAATTGCAGTAGTAATATATATTTTTGCCATAAAAATATTTTACAATACTTTTACCCAAAAAGCAATTTTGTAACTTAGCTATTTAATATTGCGATTAATATGAAACCGAGAACAAGTATACCAACAATAAAAGTACAAATCATAATGACTATAGTACGAGTCATTTTTACTTTGGCAATATTAGTCAATGATTTATTTACCATATTTGTGGCCTGCGCCGCAGCAGGATCAGTAAAAGCTACACTCGGCGTATTTTGTTGTTGGCCTTCAAGTGGAGGAACAGAAACGGCACTACCAATAGAACCAGGAACTGGAGCTGCAGGAGTAAGCGGAGCCTTGAGTTCTTCTTCAATTGGGTCTGGAGCTTTTGGTGCTTCTGGCATAGTAATCGGAGAAGTGTCAAGAATAGCACTATTATCTGGCTGCTGGAACATTGGACTATTAGCAACAGGATTTGGTGCACCTGGAGTAATTACAGGCGCAGTAGGCTCAATCGGAGCTGGAGCAATTGGTTCTGGAGCGATTGGGGCAACAGACTCAGGCGCCACAGGAGCAAGCGGTTCAACTGGAGCCACAGGAGCAATTGGTTCTGGAGCGATTGGAGCAACAGGCTCAGGAGCCACAGGAGGTACTGGTGGTACCGGTGGTACCGGGTTAGTAGTTGGCATAGGGTTATTTGTTGGCTCCATTTTTATTCCTTCATTAAAAATCAATATTATCTTTTACAATTATAATACCTATGCTTATTTTTGTCTAGTTTAGCGATTAACGACCGCCGCCTCCGCCGCCGCCTCCGCCGCCGCCGGAAAACCCGCCACCTCCGCCACCAGAGTGTCCACTAGAACTACTACCGCTTCCAGCGCTCATACTAGCTCGCCCAGCATAAGACGAAGCAGAATTAATTGCACTAAATGCAGCAATCGTATGAAAATCTGCACTATACCAATCTGGTTCTGTCACGTCTGCCAATTTATAATACTTTTCAAGCTCCTTCATCCAGCTTTTTTCCAGTCCAAAAATCGCAGCGTACGGCAACAATTTTTCATACAGTTTCACAATCCCTTCATTTGAAGTATCGACATTCTTTACACTTTGCAAGAATTCGAGCCTCTCTGCCTCAGCCATCTCGATATATAGTTTTAGACCATCCATATAGCGTGACATTTCAAGCCCAGCATTAGAATAGTTTTTATATTTATCGTTAATACTAGAAAGGATCAAACGAATCATAATCGCAAGTGCAAGTGATACTAGCGACACCGCCACGAAATACTCCCTTCCCACTGCCTTCATACCAGTAAACATTTCCTTTCCAATCAAGAATGCAAAAGCAATAAACGGGAATACATAAGTAAGACTAACAAATAAAAAGATAATAATAACCGAAAATATACCAGCGTTACCAGAAATTCCAACTTTATACTTTGACTCAGTCCAACCGTATTTGGTAAGTTTTGATTTTATAGTGTTATCAAACTGTTTACCCAGCGAAATTGTACTACTTGTCGCGTTACGACTTTTGATTTCGATTTTATCGCCATCTTTTACCTCAGAACCACCATTTAGAAGTTTCAAAGTAATCTGTTCTTCTCCTGGAATATCGGCAATGTTTACTACTTGAATTTCCCATTTAGTACCACCAAAAAATCCAGTTTTTTCAGATTTCACCAAATTAATTCTCTTTTCGACAATCAGTTTCAAAAGAATCGCCACATTTACATTTTTCTTTTTGCCAATATAAATTTCGGAAAGCGGTGCAATATCAAAGCCTTTTGGTGGAGCATATTCTGGTTTTACAAATAGACCATTATAATACCTACGTTTTTCACCATTTTTAATAAATTTCTTTATACCAAGAACAATTATCAAGATGCTAAGAGCAACAACGACGCACATAATAATAATCGGAGCGTAAGTAACTGGCGGCTCTGGCACCACAAAAGAACCAGATTTTAATTGAATATCAAAAGTTAAATTTTCGTAAGCCACTAAATCCGTAGCAACAAATTCTAGTCCATCTTCGATTTCACTAATCTTGCACCTAGTTTGATTTGATATACCATATTTACCAACATAGCACCACTGCTTACCATCGTACGCTTTTTTCGTAGCCTCATCCGCAAAATGCACCCGCGCCGTTACCGAATTAAACTTCTGTTTCCAGCCCGTACCATTTGTATCCCAATAAAGTTCTTGATACTCAGGAAATTCCGTCACCACATTATAAAACTCATATTCAAGCGTATAAATCTGCCGACCAGTCACATAATCGTCATCGCCAGTACAAATTTCATAGTAATCTCCTTCTCTGTCGATACTATACACCGGTTCAGAGAGAAAATTTCTTTTAAGATTCAAAGAAGATTTGGTTGGTTTATCCATCGTGGTATTGTAACCATCTTGGTTAGTGTATGGAATGTCTCTACAAATACCTTTATTTTGGTTATAGTCCGGAAAAACCGCGATAAGTCGCTCCTTCACTTTTAAGCTAGACGTACCATCCGCTTTTTGCAACAAATAATAATCTGCCGTAAAACTATCAAAATAAAAATTATCGACATCCTTCGCTTGCGCGCTCGGCGCGAAAACACCAGCAAGCAGCAAACTAACGATGGACAGATTTAATAGCTTTTTTAATCGCATTGATGGACTCCTGTAATTTTACACCCTCTTCTTCTGTTAATTTTAAATCAAGACGGCGAATAATTCCAGACCTGCCCACCACTGCCGGATAACCATAATATACGTCGTTAAAACTATCATATGAAGACACCGACAAAATCCGCATTTCATCATTCAAAATACAATTCAGAACTGATGCTACACAAGTCGCGATACCATAATAAGTTGCACCTTTTTTTTCAATAATGTCATATGCTTCGTTTTTTACAAAGTCCGAAATTCCATCCAAAGTATCGCGCGGCAATAAATCAATGATATCCTGCCCACCTGCATCAGCACGAGACCAAAGAGTAAGTTCTGTGTCACCGTGCTCACCTACCTGATAGGCGTGCACAGATTTTGGACTGATATTTAAATACCCAGCAAGCCTCGTGCGAAGCCTTGCCGAATCTAGCACCGTACCAGAACCAATCACCCTTTCGGCCGGAAGACCAGAATATTTCATCACGAGATAAGTTAGCACATCCATTGGGTTTGTTACCACTAGGAATATTCCATCAAATCCACTTGCCATGATTTGCTCCACCATACCCTTCAAGATATTGGCATTTTTCTTGAGTAAATCCATGCGCGATTCGCCAGGTTTTTGTGGTGCACCAGCAGTAATCACTACTACATCACAACCCTTAGCATCTTTATAAGTACCATTGCTTACTTTTACATAGCTCGGCGCTACCGCAAGCGCATCGCGAAGATCCATCGCCTCGCCTTCAGCGTCTTTTGCAATAATATCAGTTAATACTATTTCGTTTACAGCGGTACGTTGATTCATGAGCGCAAAAGCAATGCTCGCACCAACATTCCCCGTCCCCACAATCATGACTTTATTATTATCCATGCCACCCTTTCTTTATTCTATTTTACCATAAGTTTAATAATCTGTGTCGATTAAAGACTCAAAATATAGTTTGAGTTCCTCAGCAATAAATTCATCTTTTTCATAAATCGTTTGAAGCTCGGCCAAGAATTTTGGCGTCTGGCGCTTGATACGCTCCGTGCGGTATTTTTCATATTCGGTCGCTTCGGTTTCAGACAAAGAGTGTGGAAAGTTACGACCTTTATAATGCAAAAGTAATTCCGGAAGTCTTGGGTCGTGAAAATCTGGATGAAAATCCGCAAGTTTATTCTCGTCTGCATTGCGAATCGCCATCACCTTAATACGATCCGGGTCATCAAGAAAACCTTCATAGATCGCCGCTTCAGGTTCAATGGCAGGCGGAAATTCCGAACGATTCTCCGCATCACTTCGCATCTGTTCCGCAAACTCTGGGTGCTTCAAAAGTATCTCCAAATTCTTTTCAACTTGCTCTTTTGTAAGATGAATCTTTTCCCAACCGTCATTCTTTTCAAGCACTGACAGCGGCGCAACAGCCGGACATTTATTAAGACACAGCTCTTTCACTATTGGGTAAAACGATTTTGTATCAGGGCTTTCGGGAGAGCGTTTCGCGCGGGGGACTTCGTCCTCCGGCTGCACTACGCTTTTACTCTCCCTCGAGCCCTGATTCAAAATCTCTTCAAGATTATAGCGAAGATCATATACTAATACATTTCCGTTGCGCCCAGCCGTTAATGGAAATGCGACGGTAGTTTTTTCATGTTCAGAAGAGTATCTTCCAGAAGCATACACAAAAGGCTTTTTATTATCAAGATTCACATATTTTTTTACATCATTTTTGTTACGAATTCCAAACAAGAATTTGAATAAATCTGGCTGTTTATTACGAATTAACCCCGCTACTGCAATCGTCGCATATACGTCAGACAAAGCATCATGTGCATGCTCGTGAGAAAGCCCGTTCATTTTAGTTAATAGTTCCAGCCGGTTTGTTGGCTTACCATCATCCGTAAATGGCCAATTAATCCCCTCCGGGCGAAGCGCTCTAGTCAGCCTTACCACATCCAACATATCCCAACGACTACGCCCATCCTTCCATTCATATTCATATGGATCATAAAAATTACGCCAGAACATCGCTCGCATAAACTCATCATCAAACCGCACCGTATTATAACCTACCGCCACTGTGTCCGGCGTAAATACTTCCTCCGTCACATACTTTGCAAATTCCGCTTCCGTAATTCCATCCGCCAGCGTCTGTTGCGGAGTAATTTTTGTCACCATAATCGCACCCGGACTCGGCAAAGCATCATCCGTCATTTTCACCAAAATATTTACTGGCTCACCAATCGGATTAAGGTCCATGTCGGTCCTTTGCCCAGCAAATTGCATAATTCTATCCGCACGCGGATTTAGTCCACTAGTTTCTAGGTCATAAAAGAAAAACGATTTCATATATATATTATATACTATCTTGCCACACAGCGAACAGCACGACCACGCCAACCATCTTGGTTTCTTCGGTTTAATTCTAGTGAAGTAGTCGTAAAATCAAGGTTGACAGAATAATATTTTTCCCCACTTTTATATACAGAACTTGTATAATAACTTCCAGAACCACCAGTGTATTGAATCGTGTTGTCACGCGCCACACCGATCCTCAGGAAATACAACGGTGCAGACGCTATACCCAAATCTTTTTTATTGGTATCAGATGTAGGATAATAACTACTGAGGGTCACGAAATCGTCGTTGGAATTATTACTAGAGCCAATCGGTAGTCTCCACCCACTTGGACAAATAGAGTTTTTTGGATTTTCACTATTATTGCTAAATGTATTAATCTGGTATTCAGATAATGTGTTGGTAGCCACAGCAGAAATCCAATTATAATGATTCCCTACATGATAATGCATTTGTTCTGCCGTAGGTGACTGCAATACAGAAAAGTATCCTTTGCTATTACCACTTAAATAGTTACATCCAGCCGCATTTGGACATTTGTTTGAAAGAAAATAAGTATTTGATTGAAACCATTCACCAGTATCGAGCGATTTTATCGTATTTTGATTATTTGTCCACGTTATAGTACCGCCAGAATTAGCCCCAGCGATCGTGGCCACTGGAGGAGTCCAAGTAATCACACCTCCACTTTCAGAATAACCATCCGCTGCCGTATATTTATTGTCGCTCGTGCGTCCATTCCAAGTATTGATGTCTGTATTTTCAGAAGTCAACGCCACTACATTAGTAGGCGTCGTCTCGAGGTCAAGGTCAAGATTCTGTGTCATCCAACATTTACCATCTTTCGCCTTGAGAATCCAATAGAGCTTGTTATCACGAATATCCTGCACTCGGATTTCAGAATGCTCATCCACAGCCGAACAAATAGCTGGCGTCATATCTTGCATTTTGTAATATCCTTGCGCTGTCTTTGTCTTACCAGCTAATCTATACGCGCGCGCAAAATCAGGAGTTATCGGATTCGCTACAATTACAAAATTAAACGTTGTGGAATATGTTCCTTTTTGTATTTCATAATTAACCTTACTACCAACGTTTATTGTAGTCTCATCTGGCGTTGCGCCAGTAGTTCCAAAAGTCTCTTTCACCAAATTATCATTAATAGTAACAGGATTATAACTCGTAGTATCACCAATCGATATACCCCACCTATTCATATCTCCAGAATTTTCAGCAAATTCAGCCGCCGTCCTTCCGCCAGCAATGTTTGTAAGTGCAGAAATAGTCTGGCCTGATGTTTCAGATACCAAATCAATTGAATTCGTTGAAAATGTAATAGTATATCCAGCAGGACTATTTGTAGCAGAATACACCGTAAAGGAAGTTTGTCCAAAAGCACCATTGTTTGATGGTTGCAAATCCAAGCTCACATCACTCTGCACATTGATTGCTACAGATTCAGCAAGTTCCAAGTTTACGCCCATAGTATCAGCAAGAACCTCTCCTTGATTACAAAAAAAGAGGGCCAAAAAACATATTACGCCAAAAGCAACAGTTTTACACCCAAACTTCATATGTTTATTATAGCATGAACTATAATATAAGCGCATAAAAAATCCCCGGGCCTTAACGGCCCGAGGATAACATTCTCTCCTTCCTAACTTGACCAAATTTATAAGCAAGTTTCGAAAGATAAATCACGATACCTATGAAAATGGCAGTCGTGATTAGAACCGACATCAATACATAAAAAGGGTTAATGTCGGCCTCGGCAAAACTGAGAGAGACGTTAAGCATTTTTGTAAAAGTACCCGTAAAAACGCAAAGAAGCGCAATACTTATACCTTCACACACATATATCAATGTCGCCACAATCTTACCCGGTTGCCGAGTACTCGTAATCCATCTTCTTATTTTTCTCGAATACACTTTTTTCTTCGAGCTTAAACCAAAGATAAAAAATACAAACACTAACAATATGCAAAACAAAAAAAACAAAAACATTTTCATATGACAGTATCTCCTTTCAATGTTCGAGACCCGTGGGGCTTCACTACCTCACGCAACTTATACCTACATTATACCATATATGCTTAAAAAAGTCAACCTTAATAACATAAATATCACCCCTGTATTACAGAGGTGATATTTTTATCAATTTTCACATATTTTAGTATTGTTCGTCGTAATCTATACCGTATTGAGCATATTGAAGCTTTGTATAAGCAGTATCCAATTCTGTAGCCAGTTTGACACGATCCTCAGATTTTTCCTTAGGCATAATCATAAATTTAAGTGGTTTATTATACCCACCACAGATTTCCATCGAGCTTGAATAAGCCAAAGACTCAGGGATAGTAATGATACGAATGCCATTAATCCGCATACCAATTACCCCTGTATTCCATCCTTCAATCATACCAAGAGAAGCATTAAGAATTTTAGCAAAAGCCGTAGGATTATCGTTGTTATCAAAAGAAGAATCAAAGATAGATTCATCTGCACACCAACCCACATAGTAAGCATAATAATCCGAATCACCAGAGGTGAGCTCTTTACCGTCCCCAATTACCAAATCTTGCGTCGCAACTGGACCATCATTTGCAGCCGCCTCATTATAAGCTGATATTTGGTTGCGGAATTGGATAAACTTGTCAAAATCGCCTTTCGTTGCAGATTCAAATTCAGCAAGCTTAGAATTATATTCCTCTTCATATTGCATCAATTTCTCTTCAGATATTTTAGACGTTGTATCCGTACTAGAGTTGCCATTATTTAAAATAATCGCCGCGTAGCTTGCAATAATCGAACCAAGCATCACAAACGCAATCACTGAAATGACAATTCTCTGCTTTGGGCTAGTTTTTAGCTCTTTTTCATTCATATTAACTCCTATCTTTATTCATTATAGCACAAAAAATCCCCCGTGCCATCACGAGGGATCCTGTTGATTCTCAAATTTGAAATTTAAGAAATACTTATCGTATTCCCCAACCTCAAGTTCATAGTTGTTTAATTTGTCAATATACTTGAGAATTTCTATTGATTTTAAAGCCGCCCCATGTTTCTCGGCCAACCTCATCACTGAAACAAAATCTACATATTTTAGACTCATCTGCACCAAACAGACATAAAGGCTAATTACTATGGAAAGCAAGATGAAAATCGTTACAAATTCTGCCCAGCTAGCTCCTGCTTCCTCCACACCTTCATTAAATAAATCCAAGGCACCAATCCCCATAGTAATAGGCGCCCACCAGATTAAAAAACCATCAAATCTTTTTTTGATTTTGCCCTCCTTCTTGCTAAAATAAAATCGATTTTTTACAAACAAGTAAAGTAGCAAAGTTAAACTTATAATTTCGATCATAAATCTCATTTCAGCAGTAAAAAAGTTCATATCTTTCCCTCCCTTCTATTCTAAAGATGCTACACACATTATAACATAAAAATCCACTTTTGAAAAGTACCAAAATATAAAGAAGCTTAAATATTTTTCTTAAGAGTTTAAAAATAGATTTGTGAGTGTTATTTTTATAACATCAACAAATAAAAGAGACGCTCCCTTGGGAGCATCTGTCTCTTTTATTTGACTTGTATGTTATGGAAATAACAACGAACAAGTCCTACTCTTAAGAAAAATATTTAAGCTTCTTTTTTACTTGCTGGTTTTTGCAAAATAGCAACTTTCTTGAATGAACCACCGGCTTTTTTGATAGCCTCGATAGCACTCTTTGAAGCAAATTGAGTCTCTAGATCAATCTTAGCGGTAAGCTCACCACGAGTGATAACTTTTACCTTTACAAATGGACTAGAGATAAGAGATGCCTCAGCGAGAGCGTAGTTATCAACTTTGCCTTTAAGGTCGTTCAAACGATCGGTGTAAACAACTTCAGCCTTAGCGTGGAAGGACTTGAAACCTTTGAGCTTTGGAATAGCCTGCATGATAGCACGTTGGCCACCCATGAAGCCGGCTGGCATTTTGCTGTGACCAGTACGAGATTTCTGACCTTTAGTACCACGACCAGCGGTTTTACCCTGACCAGCAGAGATACCACGACCTTTACGAGAAGGACGAGTATTCTTTTCTACGGTTAATTCGTTATATTTCATTACTTAGTCTCCTTTTTGGCGGCTGGCTTCTTGACAGGAGCTTTGGCCTCAGCTTTGGCTTCTGCTTTTGGAGCTTTCTCTGCTTTAGCGCCATTCCAATCTTTACGAGAAACTTGCTGTTTCAAGCCTTCGATTACAGCGTAAGCAATGTTTACCTTGTTGGTGCTACCTAGAGATTTGGAAATGAGGTTCTTTACTCCAGTAAGACCCATGATAGAACGGACAGTACCACCAGCGATAATACCAGTACCAGGAGCAGCTGGCTTCATGAGAACATCAGCGCCAGTTACCTTAGTGCGAACTTCGTGGCAGATAGTTTCGCCATCCATATTGAAGGTAATCATTGATTTTTTAGCTTTGGAAGTAGCTTTGGCTACAGCGGTAGTAACATCGTTACCCTTAGCTACGCCAACACCAACTTTGTTCTTGTGATTGCCGATAGCAACAAGTGCCTTAAAGCGCATACGGCGACCACCAGCTACGGTACGAGAAACGCGGTCCACAGCGATGGTGATTTCGTCGAATTCTTTTGGTGCAACATCGGCCTTGACGCGATCGCGACGATTGCGGCGATCCATCTTCTTGCCAGCGATATCTTTGATATCTTTCTTGGCAGCGGTCTCGTCTGTCATCTTGAGGGTGCCAGACTTATTAATGACCTTGGCTTTTTTATCGGTTTCGGCCATATTAAAACTCCAATCCTTCCTTGCGAGCTGCATCAGCAAGAGCGCTCATGCGACCAGCATATAGTTTTGAACCACGGTCGAATACAACCTTTTTAACCTTGGCGGTTTTTGCCTTTTTAGCAATTTCTTCACCAATTTTGGCTGCTTTTTCCGTTTTGGTACCAGTCATTTTGGTGCCTACGGTTGTAGCGTAAGCCAAAGTGACTTTTTTGTCATCGTCGATGATTTGTGCAGTAATGTGTAGGTTGCTAAAATGAACGGACAAACGTGGACGCTCGCTAGTACCATGAATTTTTGCACGAGTACGATTTGCTCTAAATGTCTTATTCATTATTTCTTCCCTGCCTTTCCAGCCTTGCGGATGATAATTTCATCAACATACTTGATACCTTTGCCCTTGTATGGTTCAGGTTTCTTGAGGCTGCGGATTTCTGCGGCTACCTGACCGACTTTTTGCTTGTCGATACCGGAGACCGTGATCTCCATTTTATTGGTAGTAAGTTGGACACCTTCTGGTGCACGGTATTTCACAGGGTGTGAAAAACCAAGTGCCATCTCGATTTCCTGACCACCGCCTGATAGACGGAAGCCTACACCATTAATTTCTAGTTTTTTCTCGAAGCCTTTGGTTACGCCAACAACGGCATTGTTTAGGAGTGCGCGTTGCAAACCGTGCCAAGCACGAGATTTTGGCTCGTCATCCTTGCGGGTAACGATAGCCTGAGTGCCTTCCACCTTTGTAGTGGTATTTGGCTGAACCGGAACAATGAGCTGACCCTTAGGCCCAGCGACAGTAATCTCACTCTCGCCGACCGTAATTGTCACTCCTGCCGGAATATCGATAGGTTGTTTTCCGATACGACTCATATCTTTCCTTTATTTATAATTAATATTATACAATAATTACCATACTTTTACAAGTATTTCGCCACCGAGGCTATTCTTCTTAGCATCACGGCCAGTCATAAGGCCTTTGGAGGTAGAAACTACCACCATACCACGACCAGACTTGATTACTGGAAGTTCAGCTGCCGCAGAGTAAACACGGCGACCTGGTTTAGAAACTTTTACGATTTCGTTAATCGTTACAACTTCGCCAGGATTGTTGATAACTACGTGGAGGATGCCACGTGGTTTGCCTTCCTGCACGTCGTAACTTGCAAGATAACCATTTTTTACCAAAATATCTACGATTGCTACTTTGAGTTTGGAAGTAGGAACGAGAATTTCAGTCTTGTTTGCGCTGATCGCATTACGAATACGGGTAAGGAGGTCAGCGATTTGATCTGTAGATTGTAATGACATAATTTTCTCCTTTCTCCTACCAGCTACTCTTAGTTACACCAGGAATTTCGCCCTTACTTGCTTTTTCCCGGAAATTAATACGGCTTAGACCAAAGCGGCGCATATAACCACGTGGACGTCCATCCAACATGTCACGGTTTTTGAGACGAGTTGGGGAGGCGTTGCGTGGAAGCTTTTGAAGACCTTCGAGGTCACCAGCAGCTTTTAATTCTGCACGCTTAGCAGCATATTTTTCATACATTTTGCGTCGTTTTTCGTCGCGGAGAACTGCAGATTTCTTAGCCATCTTACTTTTCCTCCTTAACAAACGGCATTCCGAAGAGTTCTAGCAATTTAGTGCTTCCTTCCTTTGAACCATTTTTAATAATAAATGTTACTTCTAGACCGTGAAGAACAGCCGCATCTTCGAAAGTAATTTCTGGGAATACAGTTTGTTCTTTGAGACCTAGGTTGTAGTTACCTTGTTTATCAAATGCAGTGCGAGACACACCGTGGAAATCACGAACGTGTGGCAATGCAATATTGATAAGACGATCTACGAATTCATACATCTTGTCGTTGCGTAGAGTAGTGAGATAGCCAACTGGCGCACCCATTCCTTTACGAATTTTGAAGAATGCAATGGATTTCTTTGCGAGACGAGAAGTTGGTGCCTGGCCAGTAATTTTAGCCAAGGTAAGTTCAACTGTCTCGGTGAATTTCTTATCCTCACGCTTCTTGCCTACACCACAAGAGACGATAACTTTTTTAAGCTCAGGAACTTGATTGATGTTTTTAAGACCAAGCTCTTTTGCAAGTTTCGCCTTTAGCTCTGTGTTGTAGAGAGCTTTGAGGCGTGGTTGTGCTACAGTTGCTTTCGCAACTTTAGTAGCAGCCGTTTTCTTTTCCGCCATTACTTAGCTCCTTTCTTTGCTTTAGCGTCTTTTTTGTCTGCTTTTTTAGCAGCTTTTTTCTCTACCTTAGCAGCTTCAACAAGCTTCAAGTTAGACATATCAATACCTACATGGATAGTTTTCTTACCACCTTTTGGATTGTAGTAAGTTTTCTTCATGTGACGCTCGCGCACTTCGATGTCCTCTAGCATAGCTTTGTGAGCGGCACGGTCAATCTTGACGATTTTTGCGGTTTTACCCTTATTGTCGCCAGAGATCACCATTACTTTGTCGTTTACTTTAAGATTTGCCATATTAGAGTACCTCCGGTGCAAGGCTGATAATCTTAGAGAAGCCGAGATCACGTAGTTCGCGTGGGATAGGGCCAAAGACACGGGTGCCTTTTGGAGTCTTATCTTCGTTTACGAGTACAGCAGCGTTTTCGTCAAAACGGATGGTAGAACCATCTGGACGGCGAATTGGAGCAACTGTACGTACGATTACAGCTTTTACAACAGCCTTTTTCTTTACGTTACCAGTAGGTGATGCTTCCTTTACAGAACAAGTTACGATGTCGCCTACTCTTGCATACCTAGCTCTAGTACCACCTAGTACTCGGATTACTCCGAGCTCTTTTGCACCAGAGTTGTCGGCTACTTTTAATCTAGTTTCCTGTTGAATCATAATTATTCCTCCCCTTCTTTCTCAGCAACAGCGATTTTGTCTGCACCGATTTTTTCAGGAAGCTCGACGTTGTTCACGTCTTCCTTTAGCTCTACGGTACCATGTGAGCGCTCAATAATCTTTACCAAAGTATATGCTTTGGTCTTAGAAAGTGGGCGAGTCGCTGCGATTTCTACACGGTCACCGACTTTAGCTTCATTCTTCTCATCGTGAGCAGTGTAATTACGAGTTTTCGTGTACTGCTTGCGATAGAGTGGGTGAGTTTCACGACTGACGATGGAGACGGTAATGGTCTTATCACGCTTGTCGGAGGTAACTGTCCCTACTAATGTGTGTGCCATATTAGAACTCCTCTTTCTTAATAATTTTACATTTTACTGGCAACTTGTGAGAAGCAAGGCGAAGAGCCTCTTTTGCTTGCTCATCAGTTACATCTGCGATTTCAAACATTACAGTACCAGCTTTTACCTTTGCGACGAAGAACTGTGGTTCACCTTTACCAGAACCCATTTTTACGTCTAGAGGTTTCTTGGTAACTGGAGTGTGTGGGAAGATACGAATCCAAATCTTACCACCACGCTTAATATAACGAGTAATTGCTTGACGAGCTGCCTCGATTTGGCGGCTGTTGATACGCTCATTGTCTAGAGACATAAGACCGTAGTCACCAAATGCTACAGTATTACAGCGGGTAGCAATACCTTCGTTTTTGCCTTTGCGTACCTTGCGGTGTGCAGTTTTCTTTGGTAGTAAAATAGCCATATTACTTCTCCCCCTTGTAGATCCAAACCTTTACGCCTACGATACCAGCAATTGTTGGTGCGTGATGACAATGGAAATCAATATCAGCACGAAGGGTATGTAGAGGTACGGAACCTTCAATAAACTTTTCACGGCGGCTCATTTCAGCACCGTTAAGACGGCCTGAAACTTCAATACGAACACCTTTTGCGCCTGCATTCATAGAAGATTGAAGTGCAGTTTTTACTGCGCGGCGGAAATTCATACGCTTGCCAAGTTGGAAGCCGATGTTCTCAGCAACCAATTTAGCATTGAGCTCTGGTTTTTTAACTTCTTCAACATTGATACGGATAGGACCGTCAACGATTTTTTCAAGCTCTTTTTTGAGCTCGTTGATGCCCGCACCTTGCTTACCGATTACTGCACCAGCTTTTGCGGTGAGAATAGTAATAGTGGTAAGATTAGCGGAGCGTTCAATATTGATACGTGCAATTGTAGGACGGCTTTTGAAGCGGTCTTCAATGAGTTCACGAATCTTTACGTCTTCCACTAGCCAATGGCGAAAATCACTCTTCCTGGTAAACCATTTAGAAGACCAATCTTTGCTGACCTGGAGACGGTAAGAGATGGGATTAACCTTCTGACCCATATTACTTTTTCTCCTTCTTTTCTGCTTCCTTAGCTGGAGCAGCTTTCTTTACTTTCTCTTCGCCGGCGACCTCGACAAAGATATTGCTACTAATCTTTTCGTAAGGAAGGGCACGACCGCGAGATGCTGGAACGTATCTACGCATTCTAGTACCACTTGTTACAAAAATTCTTGCAATGCGAATAGTTTTTGGATCGATGCTAACTTTAGAATTATTAAGTAGGTTTGCGTTAGCAGATTCTACAGCTTTACGAACTGCACGAGCAGCGCGACGTGGAGTATTTTCAAGAATTACTACAGCGTCTGCTACGTAGCGATCGCGTACCAAGCTAGCAACTACGCTAGTCTTGCGTGGCTGAGAGTCGATACCTTTTTCATATGCGTGTGCGAAATGTGTAGTCATAACCTTAAGCCTTTCCTTTCGCAGCGGCAGCTTCAGCAGCTTTCTTACCGCCATGGCGCTTAAATTTACGAGTTGGTGCAAACTCACCGAGTTTGTGACCTACCATGTTTTCAGAGATGAATACAGGAACGTGGACTTTGCCGTTGTGAACAGCAATCGTACGGCCAACCATTTCTGGAGAAATCGTAGACTGACGAGCCCAAGTCTTGATCACGGTACGATCTTCGGCGGAGAGAGCAGCAACTTTCTTCGCAAGTTTGTAGTCTACGAATAGACCTTTCTTAAGACTCCTCGACATTATTTCCTCTTTCCTTCGTGGCGACTGCGCACGATCATTTTATTAGTTTTCTTATTGTGACGAGTACGATAGCCAAGTGTGAGCTGACCCCATGGTGTACGAGGAGCTTTACCTGAGCCGTGACGACCACCGTCACCACCACCGTGTGGGTGGTCTGTAGCGTTCATTACAACACCACGTACAGTTGGACGGATGCCTTTACGGCGACGGCGACCAGCAGCACCAATCTTTACGTTTTGGTGTTGGAGGTTTGATACCGTACCAATTGATGCTTCACAAGCTACGAGTACTTTACGAACTTCGCCAGATGGCATCTTGAGAGTGGCATAGCCATTTTCTTTTGCCATTAGTTGTGCAGAAGCACCGGCAGCGCGCACCATTTGTGCACCTTTACCAGGTTGAAGCTCAATTGCATATACAAATGTACCTACTGGAATGTTTTCGAGCGGCAAACGGTTGCTGTCTTCTACTTCAATTTCATCACCAGTCTTAAAAGTGGTACCTTTAGTCATTTTGGTGTCTGCAATTACATAGTAATAAACACCATTTTCGTCCTTTACGCGTGCGATACGAGCACTACGGTTTGGATCGTATTCGATTTCTTCTACAGTGAAAGTAAGATTCTTTGGTAGGTTGTAAGTCACGATACGATAGTGACGTTTTACACCACCACCACGGTGACGTACGGTAATACGACCTTGGTTGTTCTTACCTGCTTGTTGTTTCTTCGCCACGAGAAGTGATTTCATTGGCTTGTTCGTCGTAATTTGATCGTAATCTTCGGTCGTTTTCTGACGTTGTGCCGGAGTAATCGGGCGATATGCCTTAATAGCCATTACTTATTCTCCTTACCTGCATTCTTGTCTGCCTTTTTTGCAGCTTTTTTGTCTGCTTTGGCATCCTTTGCGCTGGTTTTATTATCTTCTTCAGGCGTATCAAATACTTTGATAAAATCGCCTTTCTTCAAAGTAACATATGCGTACTTCTTGTCTTTGCGGTGAGTAATACCAGGATAAGCATGTTTGCCTTTGCTGAACTTGGTCTTCTTGCCATCGCGGATAAGAGTGCGAACATCTGTTACAGTTACGTTAAATTCTTTTTCAACCATTTTTGCTACATCTTGCTTAGAAGCATTGAGTGCTACTGGAAAGATATAGGTACGATTGGTTTGTTCGAGGTAGCTTTTCTCGGTAGCACGTGGCTCGAGAATATGAAGCTCGATATTGGTCTTATCATTTTTTACGGCCATATTACTTCTCCTCTCCCATTAACCATTTTTCTGCAACTTTGAGAGCTGTTTCGCTAAATACTATTGCATCGGCATTCATAATGTCAAATACATTGAGGTAAGTAGCGCGAACTAGCTTAACATTTGCAAGGTTGTTAAATGAGCGGATGATTTCTGGAGTTTTCTCATCTACTACTGCTAGAACGTTTTTGCCTTCAAGTTTCATTTCTTTAAGAACGTTTGCTGCAGATTTGGTTTTGCCATCAAACTTTACAGTTGCGGCAAAGGTAAATACTGCTTTATCTGCATTCTTCATAGAAAGAGCTTGGCGGATAGCAATACGCTTTGCGGATTTGCTAATCTTCTTAGTGAAGTTTTCTTCACCGGTGCGACCAAATGCCACACCACCATGGCGCCAAATTGGGTTGCGGGTGCTACCAAAGCGAGCACGGCCAGTACCTTTTTGCTTCCATGGTTTCTTGCCACCACCACGAACTTCACCACGCTTCAAAGTTTTTGCGTGTGAGCTGCGGGAATTTGCAAGATATGCATCGTAAGCGAGTTTTACGAGTTCGTGATTTTCTACGGTTAAACCGAAAATATCTTTGTTCAAAGTAGCCATATTACTCCTTTCCCTCCACCGCTACGATACCTTTCTTTGGGCCAGGCACAGCGCCTTTAAGGCCAATAAGGTTATTTGCAGCGTCAATATAAGCAACTACCAAGTTTTTAACAGTAACTTGGTCGTGACCCATACGGCCAGGCATTTTCTTGCCTTTCCAAACTTTTTGTGGGTACATAGAGCCGATAGAACCGACTTTACGAATGTCACCCTTAAAGCCGTGGGTGTTGCGAGATTCGTTGAAGTTCCAGCGCTTTACAGTACCAGCGTAGCCTTTACCTTTGCTGGTGCCAGTAACGGTGACTTTGTCGCCAAGTTTGAAAGCTTCTACAGTGAGAGTATCACCGAGTTTCATGCCTTCTGGGATTTCGTCAACGCGGAATTCCTTGAGAATCTTAGGGTTGATATTTTCACCGGCCTTCTTTGCGTGGCCAGTAACCGACTTGCTCAGATTCTTACCCTGACCAAAACCAAATTGCACAGCGTTATAACCATCAGTTTCGACGGTTTTAATCTGAGTCACTGTGATTGGGCCGGCTTGAAGGATCGTTACAGGAGTAACTACACCATCGTCACCGATGATCTGGGTCATACCAATTTTGGTGCCGAGAATGACTTGCATTCTATTCCTTTCCTTTAATATTGCCAATTCCACCTCTGTACAACAGGCAGAATTATTCTCGCAATTTTTTAATATTTTTTACATGTAAATAACTAGACTTTTAGGCTGGTTTCCGCTCGTGAGTTTTACGGACCTCTCCTTATGTCTAGATAACATTTCTATTGTACCACATCTTTTCTCTTATTACAAGAGGAATTAATTCTTTTTTAAAAGAAAAATCCCTAGCCACGTCAAAGCTAGGGATTGTCTTGCTGAAATCTTTCCAAAAAAGATACCAAACCCTCTAAATCATGAGAACGAACTCTGTTCTTTTCTAATGTTTTTTCGGCCACATCAATAACGCCGTACAATCTTAGAATCTCATGATCAATGTCTTTGCGTTCATCTTCAGTGATAAAAACGCTACTACCTCTTTTTACCTTTAATTCCTCGATCTTTCGTTTCGACTCGTCAATTGTACATTTTGCGTCAACAGTTGAAATTAGAACTATTGCTGTACACCAAGTCAAAAGCTCATCAGCATAGACTCTTTTCATTTTTTCACCCCCATTTCAAGGTACTAACAATCGTTCTGTTTTTATCTTAAATTGACCCCAAAAAAATGTCAACAAAAATTTGGTAAAATAAAATTATGGAAAGAAAATACAACATCACAATTCGTCGTACCACCACAGACGACATCAAAACCATCCAACAACTCGGCTTTGAATTACTAGATTTTGAGCGCAAAAACTGGGACCCTTCACTAGATGCCAAGTGGCCGTTTTCTGAAGAAGGCAAAAAGAAATACTTTGAAGCCATCGAGAACAAATACACTATCATTGCCGAAAAAGACGGCAAGCCAGTTGGGTATCTAATTGGTAAATTAATCGATGTTTCCCCAGATTCTGCTCGCCCTATCAAACAAGCATATCTTGAGAATATCTATGTATCCGAATCCATGCGCGGCGCAAATATCGGCTCCGAAATCTTTGCAAATTTCAAAGACTATTGCAAATCCGAAGGCGTCTCACGCATCAATGTCAGCGTAATTTCTGATAATGAAGACGCCATCAAATTCTATGAGAATGTCGGGTTCTCTCCGCATAGCATCAGCTTATCCCAAGAGATTTAATAAGCACTCTATTTCTATTTTTCAGGTGTAAAAATTGTCTTCATGAATGGAAAATCTTCCAAAATCCTCACGATTTCGTCTTCTAAACTATCCATATCTGGATCAACATAATTTGAACTTCGAGTAAACTTTGTATTAAATGGGATAAAAGCTATTTCAAACTCATTGTTATGCTCTTCAAACGCACTATTCTTTCCACGCATATAATCAAGATCTAACCGAATACTCAATCTAGAAACATCGTTCAGGCGACCTTCTCTAGCCGCAGCAAGAAGGGAATCTGCGGTTTCATAATCCAAACTAGCATTAGCATTTGTATAAAGGTGAACCTTAAAACCCGCACCAAAAGATTTTTTATAAACAAATTCTTGCTGCGAATACTCTATTGACGCATTTCTCTGCTCGTCTTCGGAGACTTTCTTCTCTAAGGTTCTATAAGCTCTTTCGCAAAAAGACACTAGATTTTCAACATATTCGCGTACTGGCAACAAATTTGGATAAAGATGTTCGTGATTTATTGGTGAAGGTTGAAATGGCCCCATATTATTCCTCGATTATACACAACCATTATATCACGTAGCCATCAATTTATCTTTCTAAATAAGAATCAATAAAGCCGCCAATTTTGCCATCGAGTACCGTATCCGGATCAGTTTCTTCATAGCCCGTACGAGTATCTTTTACCAGCTTATAAGGTTGTAATACATAATTTCGTATCTGTTGGCCCCAACCAGCCGATTCACCGGCGCGAAGCTCGCCAATCGTGGCCGCATGCTGTTCTAGCTGCATCTGCACCAATTTACCCCTAAGAATTTCCATTGCCTTCTCTTTATTCTGCAATTGCGAACGCTCATTTTGAATCGCCACCACCGTATTAGTCGGAAGATGCGTAATCCGCACTGCCGAATTTGTGGTATTTACAGATTGGCCGCCATGCCCACCAGAATGATATACATCTATCCGCAAATCTTTTTCATCAATCAAAACCTCTGTGTCCGCCTTTATCACCGGCAAAATCTCCACCAGCGCAAAAGAAGTCTGGCGCAAATTATTCGCATTAAACGGAGAAAGACGCACCAATCTATGCACACCGTGTTCAGACTTCAAAAGCCCATACGCATGGCTACCATTTACCTCATACACCGCAGTCTTTATCCCGGCTTCTTCGCCAGCTACACGTTCCAAATTGCTCGCCTTAAAACCTTTTTTCTCAAAAAACCTTAAATACATCCTTTCAAGCATCGAAGCCCAGTCCATTGCCTCTGTACCGCCCGCTCCAGAGGTGATTCTAATAATTGCGTCTTTTTCATCATATGGCCCAGTAAACCTTAAGGACTTTTTTAGCTCCACAAGACTACTTTCCATCGCAGAAACCTGTTCGTTAAACTCATCTAGAAGACTCTCGTCAGAAATCTCTATCAATTCTCCGAGATCTTTTATTTGTGTACCAAGCAATTGCCACGGTTGAATCTCGTCATTCAAGCTAGCAAGCTCCTGGTTTTTTCTTGTGGCTTCCTCTATATTATGCCAAATTTCCGGATTTGCCACCTCTTTTTCAAGTTCCCCTGCCTTCACAATTTTATCTGCAATATTTAGCTTTTCATAAACCTTCAAAAAATCAGCTTCAAGCTCAGACAATCTCTTCTGTAAATCTTGCATAATTCATATTATATCACACGGAATTTGTGCTATTATTTATGGAAGGGGGTGATAGCATGAGTACATTAAAAGACAAAGTAAAGGCCATGCCGCATATTGTTTTTCAGAGGACAGTACTAAAAAACGTAGTTCCAACCCCTGAATATCAGAAATACTATGCTCATGGACCAAATGCTTTAACGAAAGAAGAGAAGGAGATTTTAGCAAAAAACATCATTGCTAATGTCGGCGCAGAAGATCTCAATCCAACTATTACTACCGACGATCTCACTTCTTTTATCGTCGCCACCACTATCCGAATGGCGACACATAAATAATCCCCCTTATATAAGGGGGATCATTTTTTTAGATTATGGACCAGGAAAGGTCGTGGGAGTTAAACTCCAGCGTCATTTTTTCCCGACCCACGAGCACGTCGAAGATATGGAGCGCCACGCCACCCGCAAAGCGAATTTGCGTACGAAGCAGCTCCGTAATCTCGGTCTCAGATTCCCCACGCCTTCTAAACGTTAGAGGCTGACACGGGGTCATC
Organism: Candidatus Nanosyncoccus sp.; assembly: GCA_045587885.1. GTDB lineage: Bacteria > Patescibacteriota > Saccharimonadia > Saccharimonadales > Saccharimonadaceae > Nanosyncoccus. Next base: position 30,230 of record JAZNDC010000032.1, read on the forward strand.
TCGTAGCCGAAAAGTGCCATTACTTCGACCTGTTCTTTTTGGTTTTTGTTAAAGTTTTTCATAAAAGACTCCTTAAAATTAAATTTTTTAGAGTCATTTATGTGAGCCTAATGTGTGCTCGGCTCTTGGCTAAGGGCATAAATGACAATACCACATAGCTTTAAACTTTTCTCAATGTCAGTGACCGAAGTGTGACATGAGTAATTTAATTATAACACACCGTTTTTGCGCTGTTTCGCCTCAAAAAACACGCAAGGCACGGCTGGTGGCGGCGTAAAATCGTTTGGCTTTAAAGGCAAACGAATTTTCGTATCGTAATCTTTGGTTAATTGGAAGCCTAGCTGCGAAGTATAGTGACGCGTATTATTGAGCAATTTCAAAGCAAATTGTTTTTGCAAAATCAGATAAATCGCCTCTGGTGGATTTTTGTCCTCAATTAGTTTATGAAAAATCTCCGAACTTAGATGAAAGGGTGGGTTTGCAAATACTTTATATGAACCCTCTGGTAAATCCACCTCACGAAAATCTTTTTCTATAATTTCTACGTTGGTAATTTCGCGTTTTTTTAGATTTTCGCGAAGTTTTTCAGCGGTGGTATGGTCCGGCTCAATCGCAATCACGTTTTTTACTCTGTGGGACAGCGCACTTGTAATCACCCCAGAACCTGCACCGATTTCCACCACCGTGTCGCGTTTTTTTAGGTTAGAATGACCAATCAAAATCAGCGCAAGCCTTGGCGAACGCAAAAAGTGCTGAGACAATCTATAGTCACGCATTTTTCAAAACCTCGCGCGCCTCTTCCACTGAATGCGTCTCCATCAACTTGGCGCGAAGTTCCGCCGCACCCGGGAAATTATTCACATAAATCTTAAAGAAATGCTTAATCGGCTCGTAAGAATGATAGCCGTGTTTTTCGTACAAATCTAGATGCTTATAGAGAAGGCTCGTCAATTCTTCCTGCGTGGCTATGTGGTCGGTAAAACAATATGGATTTGCAAAAACGCCGCGCCCGATCATAAATCCATCTATCTCTGGATATTTTTCGTGTAGTGCCATCGCTTCAGCTTTGGTTTTGATGTCGCCATTAATTATCAACTTCGTCTCTGGGCTTATTTCGTCGCGAAGTCTAATTATCTCTGGTATCAGCTCATAGTGTGCCGGCACTTTGCTCATTTCCTTTTTTGTGCGAAGGTGCACAGTAAGTGCCGCTGGATGCTCTGCCAGTAACGCTGGAAGCCATGTTTTGTACTCGTCTACATTGCTCCAACCAAGGCGCGTCTTAATCGAAACTGGCAATTCCGTGGATTCCTTCGCCCTGCGAAAACACTCTACCGCAAGCTCCGGATTTTTGATCATCGCCGCACCGCCACCAGCACGATTTACATTCTTGTCCGGACAACCCATATTGAGGTCAATTCCAGAGAAGCCAAGCGAAGAGAGCGCGCTTGAAATTACCGAAAAATGCTCCGGATTTTTACCCCAAATCTGTGCAATAATCGGCTTTTCTTCTTCGCGCACCACCAAGCGCTCTAGGGCATTCGCACGCCCTTTCTCGGACGCATAAGAAGACACGTTGGTAAACTCCGTATAAAAAAGGTCTGGTCTGCCAGCTTCACAAACAATCTCACGAAAAACAATATCCGTCACGCCTTCCATTGGCGCTAGGACTAGAAACGGCTTTGGGAGTTCGTTCCAAATCATAATCATATTATACAATAAATACCCCTGTTCGGCAAGCCAGAAATCGCAAAATATGCTATAATTAAGTCATGAAAATCGCACTACTGGGCTACGGCAAAGAAGGCCAAGCCGCCGAAAAATATTTCAAGAATAAATTTAACGCAGAGGCGGAAATTTTCCAAAATTTCACCCGTGAAGAAATCGAAAAACAAGATTTTTCAAGCTTCGACTTAGTTCTTCGCAGCCCTTCTGTACCGCCCTTACATTTGCCGAACGAATCCAGCCTTACTCGCTACTTTTTTGACCACTGCCCATGCGAGATCATCGGTGTTACCGCCACCAAAGGCAAAGGCACCACCTGTTCCTTTATTAAGTCCCTACTTGATGCGATGGGCGAAAAAGCCTATCTCGTTGGCAACATCGGCACCCCTTCCATCGAGGTATTAGACGAACTTTCAAAAGATAATGTCGTAGTCTACGAAATGTCCAGCTTCCAACTCTGGGACCTTGAGAAATCCCCACACGTCGCCGTAGTTGGCACCATCGAGCCAGACCATCTCAATGTCCACAATGGTTTCGACGATTACACCAATGCCAAGGCTAATATTTGCCGCCACCAAACAGAATCAGACTACACAATTTATTACGAAAAGAACCCAGATTCAGTCAAAATCGCCGCAAACGGCAACGGCCAAAAAATCACTTACCCATTCCCTATTCCAGAGGAAATTAAAAATGCCATCCGTATCCCTGGCGCGCATAATATAGAGAACGCCATCGCCGCTATCGGTGCAGTAGCTAGTTTTTATAGCCTTACACCAGAAGAATTCATCGAAAAAAATCAAGAAAACATTATCAAAGGCCTCGGGGATTTCAAAGGTCTCCCTCATCGCCTTGAATTTGTCCGCGAAATCGGCAAAATCAAAATCTACGACGACAACTTCTCTACCAACCCAGCCTCTACCCGTGTAGCAGTCAATGCTTTCCCAGATAGCGACGTCGTCATTATCGTTGGTGGTCGCGACAAGACCGACAATGCCGACCTCCCAGAAATTTACGAAGTTATCACCGCTAAAAACATCAAAAACATCATTCTGATGGGCGAATCCGGCCACGAGCTCGCAAAAAGGTACAGCGACCCGCGCTTTACTCTAGTAGAATCTCTGGAAGAAGCCGTAAGAAGCGCGCTTACTTTTGCCGAAAAATACACCAGCCCAATCGTTCTAATGAGCCCTTCTGCCGCATCTTTCGACATGTTTGAAAATGTCTACGACCGTGGCGACCAATACCAAAAACTAATCAATAATCTGTAATTAAAAGACTAGGTGCGTTTCTAATTCTGAAATCACTGCTTTTTCAACGCTAGAAACTGTTGCAAATGCCTTAATACCAGAACCAGCAAACTCACGAGCAAGTTCAATCATTCGCTTGCGATCAATTCCCTTTATTAGATTCGGTACATTGTCGTATTTTTGTACAGTTTCATTCGTGAAATATCCGTCCGCATAATAGTCCGCAATCTGTCCAACCGTCTGCGCACCCATTTGGAACCTACCAAGCGCAAATGCTTTCGCTGCCTCAAAATCCTTTTCGGTAATTTCGCCATTTAGAGCTTTCATCAGCTCAGTCTGAATCAATGTAAATAGCTTATCAGCATTTTCGATATTTACTTCGCCATCAAAATCCCAATAAGTCAGATGCGCATTACTAGCAATCGAACTCCCCATACCATACACCAAACCCTGTTTCCTAGCCGCACCAAAAATCTTCGAACTAGTTGTACCATTCAAAATATGATTAAGACAGTTCATCGCAAAAACTTCATTCGGCTCCAAATGCCTTGGCGTTACAAGCGAAAAACCAAATGTAATGTTTGAGGCATCTTTACGTCTAATCGAAACTGCCTCAGAAGAATGTAAATCCGTCCTTGGAATCTCAAATCTTTCGCCCTCGCGCAAATTCCATTCCTCAAGCGCACGAATAATCTTGTGCTTGCGCCCACGAATTTTGCCCGCAATAATAAACATCATATTTTTTGCAGTATGTGTACGGCGGTAATGTTCACGGATATCTTTAAGTTCAATATTAGATATAGTTTTAAGACGCTCAGACAAATCCAAAATATCTTCGCCTACCGCCTGTTGTACTTTCGGCCAAAGCAAACGATAATAATCGTTCATATAGCCAGTAAGCTCACTACGCACATTGGATTTTTCGGACTTTAATTCTTCCTCATTAAATCTCGGCTCACAAATCGAAACACGCTGAAGTTCCATAATTCTATCCCACTCAAAATCCGCACATTCAGTTTCATAACAAACCGAAATATCCGAAGTCCACGCATTGTGATAAGCGCCATTTTTAGTAAATTCGGATTCAAACTCCTGCTCGTCTTTGTATTTTGCATTCGCACCAAAAGCCAAATGCTCTACCACGTGCGGAATTTCATAAACTTCCTTGTTTTTAGCATAAAGCATCCCTGCACGAAATTGAATTCTTGTAGACATCACCGATGCACCAGGGATATCAATCAAAAGTCCCTTGGCACCATTTTTAAGAGTAATTTCCTCTACAGAATGCTTCATAAATCAAACTTATTTACGTTTTTTGCTCGTCTTCTTACGCTTAGACTTCACCTTCTTGGTAGGTGATTTTTTCTTTGTTGAGCCACCTTTTTTGAATTCGTCATCAAGATTCTTTTCGCCCTTAGAAACCTCGTTTACACCCTTCTCGGTCTGAGAATCGGCCATCTTGGTAAGCTCAGATTCATATTCTTCGCCATCAGTTACGTTCTCACGTACTGCTTCAGCTGGAGTGATGGATAGCAAAATCTTAAGTACTTCCTCACGAAGATTTCTCTGCAAACCATCAAAGAGCTTTTGCGACTCGGAGCGATATTCTACCAAAGGGTCACGCTGGCCAACGCTACGCCAGTGAATACCTTCACGAAGGTGTTGCATATTTTCAAGATGTTGCATCCAAAGCATATCAAGAACTTTTAGATATACTTCACGCTCCACTTTGCGCATCACTTCTGAACCAAACTCAAGTTCTTTGTCGTGGTAAGCTTCTTCTACTGCCTCCAAAGCTAGTTTCTCACGCTCTTTTTCTTTGCGCATGAGACCAATACCATGGATAAGATCATCATCAAAGTCAAATACGGCCTTAAACTCTTCGTCAAATTTCTTGTTTACACGAGAAGAAAACTCGGTAAGCATCAATACTTCATCGTGCATCAAGCGCTTGATTTCTGGGAAGATATCATCACCCATCAAAATCTTGCGGCGCATCATATATACAACTTTACGATGGCGGTTAATCACGTTATCGTATTGCACCACGTTTTTACGGGAATCAAAGTTAAATCCTTCAATACGTTTTTGAGCGGACTCAAGCGTGCGAGAAATCGCACGAGTTTGAATCGGCATATCATCAGCTACACCAAGTCTGGTCATGAGCATCTTTACTCTGTCGCCCTGGAAAATACGCATCAAATCATCTTCGCAAGATACAAAGAATTGAGTTGTGCCAGGATCGCCCTGACGGCCACCACGACCACGAAGCTGATTATCTACACGGCGAGAATCATGACGTTCAGAACCAATTACTACAAGGCCACCAAGTTCTTTTACGCCTTCACCGAGTTTAATATCGGTACCACGACCTGCCATGTTTGTGGCGAGGGTGATTGCACCTTTTTCACCGGCTTTAGCGATAATTGCAGCCTCACGCTCATTATTCTTTGCGTTAAGAAGCTCATATGGCAAACCAAATTGGTCTAGATAGTTTGCAATTTCCTCGTTGTTTGCAATTGAGCCAGAACCAACCAAGACTGGCTGGCCCTTATCATGATATTTTTTCACTTCTTCGGCAATCGCTTTTAGCTTTGCTGCTTTGGTCTTATAAATCAAATCGTCCTTATCTACACGAGCAATCGGTTTATTAGGTGGAATTTGGATTACGTCAAGCGCATAAATCTGTTGGAATTCTTCTGCCTCGGTAAATGCCGTACCGGTCATACCAGAAAGTTTCTTATACAAACGGAAGAAATTCTGGAACGAAATTGTAGCAAGAGTCATAGACTCTTCTTTTACGGCTACACCTTCCTTTGCTTCAATTGCCTGGTGAAGACCTTCGTTATAGCCACGACCTTGCATAAGACGACCAGTGTGCTCATCTACAATGATTACTTCGCCAGAATTAGTTACTACATAATCTTTATCGCGCTTAAATATCACTTCTGCACGGAGAGCTTGCTCAAGGTGATAAACCAGGCGCGTATTCTTAGTAGAATAAAGATTATCTACACCGAGCATATTTTGGATTTTCTCAATACCAGCGTCAGTAAGAGTAACTGAACGACGCTTTTCATCAAGGATATAATCATCTGGCACGAGCCTAGAACAAACTTTTGCAAATTGATAATAAGACTCTGGATTGTCTGCAGCAGGAGCTGAGATAATAAGCGGAGTTCTAGCCTCATCAATCAGGATTGAGTCTACCTCATCTACGATAGCAAAGTTTAGCTCTCTCTGACGGAGATATTGAACCTCACTCGTCATGTTGTCACGAAGATAATCAAAGCCAAACTCATTATTAGTACCATAGGTAATATCCGCATTGTAAGCTTCCTTACGAGTGGCAGGCTTAAGATGGCGAAATCTCTCATCGTCGTGTTCTTCGTTTTCGTAATCACGATCATAAACAAATGAAGCGTTATTAATAATAACACCTACAGAAAGCCCAAGAAAATCATAAACTGGACCATTCCAACCCGCATCACGTTGTGCCAAATAGTCATTTACGGTAACTACGTGCACACCACGACCGGTAAGACCATTAAGATATGCCGGAAGCATAGCTACAAGAGTTTTACCTTCACCAGTTTTCATCTCAGCCACAGTACCTTCGTGAAGCACCATGCCACCGATAAGCTGCACATCATATGGACGCATACCAAGCACACGCTTGGAAGCTTCTCTTGCTACAGCAAATACATCTGGCAAAATTTCATTTAAAATCTTAGTATCATCAATTGGAGCATGTTTTTTGGCGTGTTTTTTGCCTTTTTTGTCTTCTTTTTTAATTCCTTCTTCGGCTTTGGCGGTTTTTAAAGCTTTTTCAATCTTGCGTTTAAATACTTCGGTCTGCTGAGCAAGCTCATCATCACTCATCTCCTCGTATTTTGGTTCGAGTTTAGTGATCTCTTGTGCCTTTTTCCAAAGACGTTTCAAAGTCTTTTTCTGCGCATCACCAAACACGCCCTGCAAAAACTTAGTAAGAGCGGTTTTATCTGCCAACTTATCTGTTGGCTTCTTTTCTTTTTTGACAATCTTTTTATTAGCGGTCGTTGCACCACCTACAGTCTTTTTAGCCATAAACCTCCAAACGGAATTATTTCCCCCATTTTATCATATTATTTTCTCTTAATAAAGAGATTTTTCAGACTTCTTTTCTGGCGATGTGGTTGCATCTCCAATTTGTAACGGCGGATTTGGCCCATGAGTTTCGCCTCAACGAGATCTACACCAGCAAATACATTCGAACATTCATCACGAGCGGCAATTACTTTACCACCAGGAATATCCATCGCTACAGAAATATCATACTTTTCTCCACTGGCTTTACCAATTTCGGATACTACCATCTTGATCACTACGTCTTTTTTGCTACCTCTTGGCAAGTACCTATCAAGCTTACCCATTTTTTTCTCAGAATACTTACGGAAAGTATCTTCGATTTTATAATCATTTCCAGTAATTTCAATCTTATCAATCATGTTAAATCTCCTCTTGATTATTTAGATAAGGGCGCAAAGCTTCAGGAATTTTAAGCTTGCCACCTTCCGTAGCATAATTTTCAATAAACGCCACCATCGTACGGGCGAGCGAAATTGCTGTACCGTTCAACGTATGCACAAATTCTACCGTACCATCTTTGCGGCGTACTCTAGCATTGACCGAACGAGCCTGAAAATCTGTACAGTTAGAACAGCTAGTAATCTCCTGGTATTTTTGGTTAACTGGAGACCAATATTCTACGTCGTATTTTTTCGCGGCTGGTGCGCCAAGGTCACCTGCAGCAATATTAATCACGTGATAAGGAATACCAAGAGTTTGCCAAATATCTTCCTCAATAGCGAGAATTTTTTCGTGAATTTCTTTAGATTGTTCTGGAAGACAAAATACATACATTTCCAGTTTGTTAAACTGGTGTACACGGAAAAGACCGCGGGTATATTTGCCGTAAGTACCGGCCTCTTTGCGAAAACACGCCGAATATCCAGCATAAAATAGCGGGAGTTTATCCTCATCGATAATCTCATCCATGTGATAGCCAGTAAGCGGCATTTCTGCGGTTGCAATCATCGCAAGATCTTCGCCTTCGATATAATATTCATCCGATTGATCGGAAGTGCGTGGATTAAACCCACAGCCCTCAAGCACACGGCTAGATACCATGTCTGGCACCGTCATAAATGTAAACCCGTGCTCCAAAACTTTCGAAAGACCAAATTGTAAAAGCGCGTTCTCGAGAAGTGCTAATCCACCTTTTAGATAATAAAACTTCGCACCGGCTACTTTTGCACCACGTTCAAAATCGAGCCAATCACGACTAGTAGCGTAATCCAAATGGTCCACACCTTTGGCTTTATTCTCGCCCCATCTCTTAACCTCTACGGAGCATTCTTCGCCGCCTAGTGGCACATCATCAAAAATGATATTCGGGACAGTCTTTATAAGAGCGTTCATTTTTTCTTCTGCTTCAGACAACTTCGCCTCAGCAGTAGCTAGCTCCTCTTTTATGGCTTTACCTTCTTTGATTAGGTCATCAGAAGGCTTGCCACCCTTCATTTTGCTAGCAATTTCGTTACGTTTTTTTCGGAGTTCTTCTACCTCGGACAACTCTTTTTTGCGGGCATCATCAAGTTTTAATATCTCTTTGATATTTACCTTGTATCCCTTCTCTTTCGTAGATTTCTCGACTAAATCTAGATTTTCTCGGATAAATTTAATGTCTAACATATCTACATTATAGCACTAAATAGTGCAAAATATGTGTCCAAATGCAAATCTGATGGTCTCGAGTCTACGCTAATGCCAAGTTTATCAAAAATCCGCGTTAAGTCCTCTTTGGATTTAAGCGGTGCCAAATTATGAATTAGCTTTTTTCTAGGGGCAACAAATGCCAAACGTATAAATTTAAAAAGTTCATCGTCATATTTCGGCGCGTGTGGATACATAATGAGCACAGCACTGTCTACTTTCGGTGGAGGCGTAAACTCTTCTTTTGGTACCAATATCCCAGGCTCTACGTCCGCCCTATTTTTTACAAAAAGCGACAAACCAGACTCTTTTTCGTCCAAAATCCGCTCTGTCACCTCTTTTTGCATCAACAAAACTACTTTTTCTGGCGAATTCGGGGTCGAAAGCACCTTCTCTATAATCGGGCTTGTAATATAATAAGGGATATTTCCGGCCACCACATATGGCCCCTCAATCTTAGAAAAATCAAATTTCAAAATATCGCCATTTATGACTTCTAGATTCTTGCCTGGAAAGGATTTTGGCAAATTCGCAGCCAATCTCTCGTCAAATTCTACCGCCACCACTTTCTTAAATCGCTTCAGAAGTGAAGACGTCAAAGTGCCAAGTCCCGACCCAATTTCTACACAAGTTTCGGCAATTTCAAGCGCGCTCTCTTCGGCGATTTCCTCTAATATTTCACGGTTTTTAAGCCAATGCTGACCAAGAGATTTATTGTTTTTAGCGACCATTTCTATTGGTCCAATCTGTCGCAATATCGAATTGTTCTGGATTTATCGCCGCAAACGTACCGGTATCATAGACTTTACCAGGGCCAAGGCTCGTCTCCACCACAGAACATCTTGGATATCTGTCTAGATTTGCCGCCACAAGCACATACCCATCTTGGTCTACTTTCACGCCATCATCGCGTACAGAGTAACTAGCCCCACAAAAATGAATCACAATCGACATATCAAGATCATAGAACGTCTCCTGGCGCTCGATAATAGTGCCGTCTGCCTTCGTTACAGTATATCTATTACGTCCCATACCGGCGGTCAAAGGATGCTTTTCAATTTGGCTTGCACCTACAGCCACTATTTTTGCGACAGGTTCTTTTGTGACCACTTCTGATATCAATACTCTTTCAACCTCAACATTATCAATATATTGAACATTATAAGTAGATACTTTTGTGCCAAGCTCACCTAGTTGGCGCACTTCTTTTTCTCCTGGAGCCAAATTGTAATCTTTGACAATTTCCTCACCAAATTGAATCTCGGATTCTTCTGTTATTGTTCGCCCGCCGTTCCTAGTGATTTCATAAACAGAAGCTGCGCCAGCCTCAAGAAAATTACGATTGTGAACAATTTTTACTTCATCACCATCATAGACTGTAAAACCAGCCTCTTTTGCAATCGTTTTTGCATCGTAACTAGCCGTCATGATGTATTTTTCCACTTTACCATCAAAAACCAGCGCAGGCCTAGAACGATAAATATTGATAAAGAAATTGTCAGCATCAATCTTTGAATCCTTACTAGGTTCCACGATATCAGAATCAGCCAACTCATACCCAGCACGCTTCAAGGCTTCTCCTACAGTCTCAGCATCTGTTTTCACAATCAACTTCACGCCGTCATCATAAAAAGTCACAAAATGAGCCTCAGAAGCAGTATAAACTCCATCTTCGGTGTCAGCATAAGTATTCTTTATGCCTTTCGTAATAAACATCGCAAAAATAAAGGTCAAAATAAGCCCAAGAGAAATAATTAAAGCTTTGTCGATTTTCTTCGAAAGCCTCATGCTTATATTATACCACAAAAGCATCACTAAATATAAAAAACCTATGTTTCCATAGGTTTTCATATTCATTTCTAGGTGAATAACAAGCATTTAGCCAAATAACTACACGCTCACCACCCTGACTCTACAGGTTCTAGCTTCTCTCAACGTCGTATCAGCTCGAACCTAACTCTATTTTAGCATAGGCGAAATCAATGTCAACATTGATTTTCAAAATATTTATGTTTTAATATTTTAAGCCTTAACAGAGGTAAACCGAACAAACTTTATTGACAAAATAGAAGAATATTATATTAATTATTTACTCTTTAGCCCAGCTTCCATATAGTTCATCACATCACTATAATCGCCATTTGGCGTAAAACCAGAGAATACATATGAGTTGAATTTGAAATAAGGCATACCATTTACTAACTTTGTAGTTTTTAGCGCTCTTTCTTTGATGAGCTCCAGCGGGTCCTCATTTTCCACACAGTTTTCAAATGTTTCACCTAGCCCTATCGTTTTTCCATACCCAATCCACAAATCTTTTCCTTCCCGATCAAGAGCGTTTAGGCCACTTTTTCCAGCATCCTCAAAATAATCCTTATACATCCTATGTACCGCTAGATTGTAGTAATCCCAAAATCTACCTTCATTTTTTGCACAATACGAAGCAATCGCACCGTAGCGCGAAGCCGGAGATTGATGCTCACCGTATTCGTACAAGAAATCAGATAACCTAACTTCAATCAAAATATCTTTCTCTTCTATATATTCTTTGAAGGCTTCTTCATTTTCAACAATCGGATTTTCAAAGAAAATACAATAAGGGCATGCCAAATCACTATATATAATATAGTAATTTTTTGCATCTAAGTTCCCCATTGTCATATCTTTGTCCCATACAGACTCCGAATTGGACGGTTTTGCCGTCAAACTTGCAATGATTGCCCCAATTACAGCGACAACTACCGCCACCACACCTATAATTCTAAGCGCTTTTTTCACGCTCCTCCTTTTTCCTCATATATTTATCATTTATTATTGTAGCATAAGTTTCGATGCCTAGCTTTCTTAAAGACAAAATGGCAATAATAATCGCAAGCCAAGTCACAATCATAGAAATCGTCCCTGTAATTGCGAGCCCACCAGTCGAAAACATCGCGCCAAGAAGTGGCGTAATAAGCGTGGTGCCGCAAGTTGGACAACCAGCTCCAAGCGCAATAAGTCCAGTGATAATCCCCGCCTTCTCAACATTAGCAGAATTCCCAGAGTCTTTCGACTGCCTCTTCTTATTCCAAAGAAAAACAATTAACCCAATCAAAACTCCCTGAAGCAGGCTAATCGCAAAAATCGGAAACCATGTCAAAAAAGGTATATTTATCCCAAAAATCTGAATAAAATGTTTACCAAGCACTTGTAGCCCATCCGGAAATCCCATCGCAAACATTAAACTAAACTCAGAAGTACCGCCAGAAAGCATATTCATCAGAAGTCCAAAAAATAAAAATGCTGGTACAAATCCATACCAAAACTTCTTTTCCTTGGTAGCCAACAAAATGCCTTTGCCCGCCAAAACAAAACCGTCTAGCCACTTCCTCCAATTCATATATGAAATTATAGCACATAAGCCAAAGCTTATGCTAAGATTTTTTCTTTGTATTCGCCAGTTTTTACTTCGTTTTCACCGATTACGATGGCTTTTTCGGCTAGTTTTGCAGCATAATTTAATTTGTCGCCAAGTTTTTTATCAGTAAGAACTACGGTTACGGCTTCGCCTTTTCCACGTAATTCTTCAGCAAGCTTCATTGAATACTCAATTTCGTTCTCAGAAATAGGGACAACCGCTATATCTAGTGTCCTCTCTGCTTGACTTTTTAGCAAATTATTTTCATTTAGAACATAGAATAGGCGGGTCAAGCCAATAGAACCGCCTACGCCAGGAAGGCTTTGCTCTGTAAAGTATCCAGCCAAATTCTCATATCTACCACCACCACAAACCGAACCAATCTGACGGTATTCAGGCAAAACGAATTCAAATACTGTGCCGGTATAGTAATCTAGACCACGCACAATCTTCATATCGCCAGAAATTTCCTCTTTGTAGCCCATTCCCTCTAGCTGAGTCATAGTAATATCAAGCTCGTTTACACCCTCGTTAAACATTTCATCTTTCACATTCATACTCTTCAGTTTATCTACCACGAATTCCCTACTACCATGAATATCGATAAATGAAAGGAACATCGAAATATCGTTTTCAGACAAACCAATTTCACCAAAAGAATCCTTAGTTACTTCTGACTCAACCTTCTCGGAATGGTCAATAATACTATAAATATCAGTAGACTTATCAGATGCGCCCATTTCACGAATCAATCCACTCAAGATCTTGCGATTGCTAATTCTTGCTAGTAGAGGCGTCTCTAGCTTGAATTCAGAAAAAGCATCAATCAAAGTACTGATCACGTCCGCATCGTAAGCGATTGGCAAGCTACCACGACCAATCACGTCCACATCGCATTGATAAAGCTCGCGAAAACGGCCTTTTTGCGCACGCTCACCACGGAAGTTACGCCCAATTTGCGTAACCTTAAATGGGAAAGCCAAATCATTTTCGTGTTCCACTACATAGCGAGCCAAAGGCACGGTATGGTCAAAACGAAGGGCCTGGTCTGCAGAATCTGCCGACTCGGCGGTCTTCATTACCTTATAAATTTGTTTCTCGGTATCGCCACCCGCTTTTGCTAGCAAAATCTCTTGACGTTCAATAATTGGCGTCTCAATACTAAGAAAACCATGACGATAATATACCTCACCAATACTTTTTTTGAGGTTATTAAAAATAGCTTGTTTTTCTGGTAACAATTCTTGCATACCAGAAATTGGTGAAGTATTAATCTTTTTCATGAATATATTATACCACAGAAGAATACTCCGTTTTAGTCACATTGGCTATAATGCTTATGGTATAATTTACTCATATGGATACGGCTTACATACTGTCGCAAATGTTCACAATCTTCATGTATGTTTTTCTTGCCTTTTCATATCTTTCCAAAAACAAACGCACAATCATACTCCTTAATTTCTTAGCTATCATCAATTGTGCCGTAGCCTTTGTCCTTCTTAATGCCTGGACGGGGTTCGGAATGTGCATTATAGATTTCTTTCGTAATCTGTATTTACTCTATGCTGACAAAAAATATGGCGAAAGCAAAAAGTTCACCAAAAGAGATGGTATCCTCCTTCTCGTCGTATATCTAGCAATGATATTGATAACTATTCCAACTTACGACGGATTTATGAGCTTACTATCAGTTTTTGCTTCGGCAATTTATACTTTCTCGATTTGCCAAAAAAGCACCAAAGTCTACAAAGGATGCGGTATACCAGTCGGAATTCTTTGGGTTTCGTACCACGCTTACATCCGCTCCATCTTCGGCGTAATCCTAGAATCGGTTCTATTGGTAGTAGCAATTATCGGATTCATCCGTGAGCTAAAAGGCAAAAAGCCCACAAGAAAAAAGAAAACAAAAAAATAAGCCCAAAGGCCTAAATTTTTAAACTGGTGAGGACGCTCGCACATAAGTGCTCGCTAGCTCACCAATTTTCTTCGGAAATTGGTGAGGCGGGAGGGGCTCCCACCCCCGTTTGGAAAGCTCCGAGGGTTCCCAAACAAAAAAGCTCCTACTGG
>JAZNDC010000033.1:0-48199 GCA_045587885.1 Candidatus Nanosyncoccus sp.
TAATAAATGGGGTTACAGAATCCTATCTAATTCCAATTATTATGGTATAGACTCTACCAACCCAACTGTTTCTTCAACTGCTTGGGTTACAGACGCTCCTACCAATGGCACCAACCACAACCTTACCGTAGCTGCCAAAGTCGATGCCGATACTGTTTCTGGTGCTTATGAAACTACGCTTAATTTTCGCGCAGTAACAAACTCTACAGTTGCAAAAGATATTATTTCTTTTGATGCCAATGGTGGTACAGGAACGATGGATGGAATAGAAGTGACGGCTGGTAGCACAGTAACACTCCCAGAAAACCAATTCGCTGCACCTACAGGCTATAGGTTCACTGGTTGGTATGCTATTTGGGGTAACGGTAGCAAAAACACAGGTGTTTACACCGACAAAGCACCTTATACCGCTGCCGATATTGGTTACAATAGGAATATCACTTTGTATGCACAGTGGACTAACTTACCGGCATGCACGGAGAATTGTGATCCGGAGCCAGATGAAACTACTGGTGCGATCGGCACAACCTTCCAAAGAGCATATGAAATTGCGTATACCTACATGCACAAAGGTATGTATGAGGAACAACATGAAGGACAAGGTGATTATGCCTTAGTAAATTCATGGCCACCACAAAATGAGCCTTACAAAAATTACGATGTTCGCTTTGCTATGCAAGATATGACTCCAGAAATCTGTGCAAGCGTAACAGTACTCCATGACGATTATGAGGCTTTAGATATTCGTGACAACAAACTTTATCACATAACAAAAATGAAAGACGGACATTGTTGGATGACACAGAATCTAGATTTCTTCATTGATAGTACTAAAACTTACACACAATCCGATACCGACCTGGGCTATAATCCTGCAACGGGTGTTTATGAATCCGCATCCTGGACGCCAATACGATCATCCGTAGATTTGACTCACGGTGCCACCACTCCATTCCCAGATTATAACAATAGCTTTACCTCCCCATATTCAGCCGATATTGGTGATTGGTACCAGGTTGACACATACTTCACGTATAGTGGGTGCAATATTCTTGGTTCGCCTACGCCATGTGACGAGAATTATATTAAACAGACTCCATTTGCATCAAATGGCACCCATGGACATTTAGGCAACTACTATAACTGGACTGCAGCTAATGCTATGAATGATTCTTCGGAATGGGGCAATCCAGCAACGCATGGTTACGAGACGAATCAATCCGTATGCCCAAGAGGTTGGAAACTTTCTCGTGGGAACGCAAGTAGAGGTATTCGGGCCGATATTCAGCTCCTATTCGATCAATACACTGTGACAGCTAATAATGTAATGTCTAGTCCATTTTATTTCGTTCGTTCTGGCACAATTGATACATATGCGTGGAAATTCTACTTAACTGGCTATCAAGGTGGTATTTGGTATGGTACCACTAATTATCCAGATAGTGCTCCTAGCTTATTATTCTCTGCTACGGGAGTAAACACAGACTTTAATTCTGCATTAATGAAGGCAGCCGGTCTTGGAGTTCGTTGCTACGCAAGATAAGCAAATAATTATTTAATATATTCCCACACCGCGCCGTCGGCGGTATCGCGCACGGCGATTCCTTTTGCGGCGAGCTTGTCACGGATCTCATCGGATTTTGCGTAGTTTTTTAATGCTCTGGCATATGCACGGTCTTCAATCATTTTGCGCATACCATCGTCTACGTCTGGCGTATCTTCAATTAACTTCAAGCCAAATAATTCATCAATCTTTTTCCAATCTTCTAGTGATAATACGGAATTATCAATAATCGCAAAAGCCTCAGAAGAATTAAGGTTATTAGAAACGGCTTCTAATATCTTATCGAATACGCCAGTAGAAATAATCTCACGTTGGTAACAAAGTGCGATACGGTTGCGCCAATTTAGCCTACGAGCTTTCGCGGCTTCTAAACTATCAAATGTAAAGTTACGTGTACCTTGGTAGTGTCCTTGCAAAATCCACATTTTAAAGTCCATCGGTGAAAAACCGCGCTCGGCCAAATCTGCCAAAGTATAAGTATTCCCTAGTGATTTAGACACGCGTTGCCCGTCAATCATAATAAAATCACAGTGGAGCCAGTATTTAGCTAGTTCATGTGCGCCAAGCGCATATGATTGTGCGATTTCGTTAGTGTGATGCACTGGGATATGATCAATACCGCCAGTATGGATATCGATTGGTTCGCCGAGTTCTTTCTGGATAATCGTGGAACACTCAAGATGCCAGCCTGGATAACCAGGGCGACCCAAATAATCCCAACGCATTTCGTGTTTTTCGTTTGGTTGGATAAACTTCCAAACGGCAAAATCCGCTGCGTTACGTTTTTCATCAGAAAAGTCTACTCTAGCTCCAGCCTTTATGCCTTCCAAGTCTAATCTTGCAAAATCCGCATAACCTGGGAATTTAGAAGTATCATAATATATACCATCAGTAGTTTCATATGTGAAACCATTTTTAGTCATCTCGTCTACCACTTTCATGTCTTCTTCTACATAATCCGTTGCACGAGCCAAAACATCTGGCTCAGTAAGGTTTAATAGACGGAAATCTTTCATATATGCATCAATATACATCTCGGCAACTTCAAAGGCAGACTTCCCTTCACGGCGAGCCCCTTTTTCCAACTTGTCTTCCCCGTTGTCACCATCAGAAGTGAGATGCCCTACATCAGTAAGATTTAGCACACGCTTCACTTTGTGGCCGTTTGATTTTAAGGCCCGAATGAGAAGATCCCAATAAATATATGAAGCAAAATTTCCAATGTGCGCATAGTTATAAACCGTTGGTCCACAAGTATAAATCTTCACTACGTCGCCAAGTGGTTTAAACTCTTCTAGTTTACGGGTTGCAGTATTATACAGCTTCATTTAAAACCTCCTCCAGGATTGGCACAATTTTATGATACTTATCGCGAGACATTGGATGATTACCAATAGTCTTAATTGCAGAAATATGTTTTGCGTTTTTCTTGGAGATATCTTCAATGTTTTTTGCAGAGATAAACTTATCAAGCTCGCCGTACAATATTACTGTTTTAGTCGTAAGTTTAGAAAGTACGTCATAATTCTTTGCAGAAAGAACGATATTCTTCATTGAACAACCAAATTGCTTTTTCTGCTCCGCGCCTTTGTGCCTAGAGCCTACAAATTTTTCAAACACCTTAATTCCCTCTTTGAAAGCCGGGTGCTCGAGCTCTTCTTTTTTATAAACCGGAGGAGAAGCGAGAATTAACTCTTTGACGGATTTTTTAAATCTATCTGCATAATTAAGAGATATTAGCGAGCCCATCGAATGTCCAACTAAAACCAAAGGAGTAGTAAGTTTTAGTTTTGTAATGGAATTATGAAGGGCCTCAAGTTGGTCGTCCAGCGTGTAATCGAGCTTGTCTGAAGAATAAGACTTCCCGGCGCCAAGAAGGTCAAAAGAAACAAACCTCACATCGCGAAGCGAATTGGTCCCAGAAAGATACGAAATAGTGTTTTTAAAAGCTGAAGAATCTGAAGCGATGCCATGAATAAAGACAGCAGTTAGCTTTGGCTTGCCGCTCGGGCAAAAATCACGTTTCTTCTTTAACGATAATGGTTTCTTAAATATGCCATATTTTATGTTATTGGTTAGACTCATTTTTTACCTCCTCTAGCATTTCTGGTAGTATATTTACCAAATCACGTACGACTTCTTCATAGGTTGTGTCATAAGTTCTGAATCCAGCCGCCATCGGATGACCGCCACCACCAAAGTAGCCTGCCACTTTGTCGCCAATTGGCGCATCGGAATTACAGCGAATTTTACCGGTAACTTTGCCGTCTGGATATGTCTTGATTGCTACCGCAACTTCTACACCCTCTACTAAACGGAGTTCTTCTAAAATTAGTACATTAGGATTATATTCATCAGAGTATTCGCGGATGTCATCCCAAGGAATATGTACTGTTGCGAGTTGCCCATCAAGCGAATATTCTATGCGCTTAATCAAATCTGCTTTGTAATCCAGGATGCGAGCAGATTTTTTCATAAACTCGCGCCTACGGTCCTCTAGTACGGAAATATCAGCACCAAGTTTAGTGAGTTCCGCAGCGTATTGGAATGTGTCTGCGGTCACGGACGAACTCGTGAGTCCCAAAGTATCAGACAAGATGCCTTGGAAGATTGCCTCAGCAGCCTCGGTATCAATCTCAATCTTTTGGTCTTTTGCAATACTATATATTAACTCACACGTGGCCGGGCGAACTTCTATGATACTTTCGTGCGGGAATTCCAAATCATCCTCGGTCTCGTGATGATCAATCACGAAAACCGGTGCATTATATAAACGATTACGAATCGCCGTATCTTCTAGAAGTTTAGAGAGTAATACCGTAGCAGCGGTATCTACAATAATATATCCATCCGCCTTGTAATCAAATTCATTTGTTACTCTAGACCAATCAGCAAAATAATGTAAATATTTTGGAATGTCCACCGGGCAATACAAGCTCACTTCGTATCCATCTAGTAAATAATCAAGCGCGATGGCAGAGCCCAAAGAATCCCCATCCGGGTTCTCCGCCTGAATAATACAAATCTTCTTCTTATCCTTCAAAAAATCCGTAAACTTGTTATACATATCTATATTATATCATATCATAGGTGTGCTATAATATATGTATGAGCATTTTTCGTGCAGACAAGACATTTGAACGCTTTGAAGACGTCAGCCCTGCCTTTTTGAAAAAAGAAGGCATCAAGCTTTTGCTCTGCGATCTAGACAACACTCTTCGTCTTCATTCCGAAAAAGAGCCAGCCGACGAACTCGCCGATTGGATTGACGATTGTAAAAAAGCTGGCATCACTATTATGATTGTTTCAAACAACGGTCGCAAAAAAATGATGCAAAAGTTTTGCGAACCTATTGGCGTGGACTGTGTTTGGTGGGCAGCAAAACCTGTTAGCAAAAAACTTACCGAAGCCAGAGAGTCCCGCGGCTTTAAACCAAACGAAACCGCCATGCTTGGCGACAAAATCACTACCGACGTTTGGGCAGCTAAATTTGCTGGTATCAAATCTTACAAAGTAGAACATAGGAAATACGTAGTATGACAAAAAAGAAATCTTCTATTACCGGCCCAACTATGCTAACGATTGGCCGCATGGTACTTGTAATCCCATTTATGATTTGCTGTCTCC
This sequence comes from Candidatus Nanosyncoccus sp., assembly GCA_045587885.1. Classification (GTDB taxonomy): domain Bacteria; phylum Patescibacteriota; class Saccharimonadia; order Saccharimonadales; family Saccharimonadaceae; genus Nanosyncoccus. Next base: position 5,192 of record JAZNDC010000033.1, read on the forward strand.
AAGACGGCGTCGCCCCAAAAGTTCTCGCACTCACATTATTCTCTATCGCCTCTCTTACAGACCTTGTAGATGGCAAATGGGCTCGCAAAAAGCATCTAGAGACCGACATGGGTGCATTTTTAGACCCATTGGCAGACAAAATGCTAGTAGACCTCGCTTTTCTTGTGCTTGTCCATATGAATATTATTCCACTTTGGATGTTTGCTGTGATTATTGTGCGCGATCTTGCCGTTGACGGCATGCGCATGATGGCCGCCCGCGAAGGTGTCACTATCGCCGCCTCTATGTATGGCAAAGTCAAGACCACTGTTCAAATGATTACTTTAATTTCTATTTTAGCTAACACTATTATTAATAATGAAGTTCTTGGCGTTGTAAATACAATATTATTATATGTAGTTGTATTTCTTACTGTTTACTCTGGTCTAGATTACCTTGTAAAAGGTTGGCAAAAAGTAATTAAATAAACAAAGAAATAATAAATAGTACCGTAGTAGTAAAGGCGGTAGAATCAATCCTGTCGAGGAATCCGCCGTGGCCTTCTGTGCCACCTACAACTAACTCTACCTTTTCAAAGAATTTGTTTTTAATCAAGATTTCGTTGGAATCCTTTACGTTGAAGCGGCGCTTTAGGAAACTCTCATACAAATCACCAATTAGTGCCAGTGGTCCACATAGGAGATACATATATTCTGTCGCAAATGCACCACGCACCGCCATCATAATTGCTACAAAACCGATAGAAGTAGCGAGCCCAAGCACAGTGCCCTCCCAGGTCTTGTTCTTGGAGATGTGTGGGAACGGGCGAGACTTCTTAAAAATCTTGCCACCGAGCATTTTGCCAAAGGTGTAAGCAAAAATATCATACCCACAAACGCCCAGAATAATATACCAAAAATGGGCTGGGTCAATTTTTGCTACAAAAATAGTGCCACATATCAAAAAGGCTAATTCAAATACCGCAAGCACAATGGTAAGTAGTGACACTTTTCTCTTGAAAAAGCTAAATAATTCAATCGCGCCGACGAATGCAAACAGTCCAAATATTACCTTAAAGGGGATAGCATCAAATGTGTATAAAGCCACAAGCGCTACAAAGAATAATGAAAACCCAACAATTAGACGCATGCGTAAGTTTTTGTCCATATCCCCATTATAGCACAAGAAGGTGTGATATAATAACAATATGCTTGAAATAATGTACAACAAAATCAAAAATACCCTTCGCAAGATTGATATGAAGTTGGAACGTGCCAAATACGGCTATATTGATAAATTGCCAAGGAATATCGAATATTTTAATGGCGGTATGTATGATGCTATCTACGAGGCCTCTTGTAAATGGCCGCACAATATCGCACTTGAGTACTTTGACACTCAAATCACTTACAAAGACATGGTGAAAAAAATCAACAAAGTAGCGGCAGCGCTCAAAGCTATCGGCGCCGAAAAGGGCGAGAATATTTCAATTTGTATGCCAAATACCCCAGAGTCTATCTATGCTTTTTATGCCGTAAACGAAATCGGCGCTGTGGCAAACATGATTCACCCCCTTTCTTCCGAAAAAGAAATTGAAGAGTTTGTGAGCCAAGCACACTCCAAGATTATGCTCTGCGTGGATATTTCCTATCCAAAGGTTGAAGCTATCATTAAAAATACTGAACTAGAAAAAGTAGTAGTTGTTTCCCCACTCCGTTCAATGGATTTCCTGGTGCGTGCCATCTACAAACTTACCAAAGGCCGCAAGAATCATATTAAGAAAACCCAGCAAGTTACTACTTGGGACCGTTTCCTGTTTAAGGCTGACAAATACATTGGTAACCCACATGCTCGAGTAGAATCAAACGACACGGCAGTTATATTATATTCTGGCGGTACCACCGGCAAGCCAAAAGGCGTACTTCTCACCAACCTAAACTTCAATGCTCTTGCCCTTGGCGCAAAGTATCTCGTACCAGATTTAATCCGCACCGAGCATTCATTCCTAACTTTCTTACCAAACTTCCACGCCTTTGGTCTTGGCTGCTGTATTCATATGCCTCTTTATTTCGGTGCACGTGTGGTGCTTATCCCACAGTTTAACGCCAAGAAGCTAAAGAAATATATTACTAAATACAAGATTAACATTCTAGTTGGCGTACCTGCAGCATTTGAATATCTTTTGAAGATTAAATTCAAAAAGAACGAACTAAAGTGTGTGAAGTTTGCCGTTTCTGGTGGAGATATGATTAGCATGTCTTCCAAGGAAAGAGTAAACGACTTCCTTAAAGCTCACGGCTCTTCTGCTATTCTAGAAAATGGCTACGGCTGTACCGAAGCTACAGGTGGTTTTATCTTCTCGCCGCGTAGCGTAGCAAATGATCCAGATGGTATCGGCTATCCTATCCCAGACAACGACGTTATCATTCTAAATCTTGATACTATGAAGGAAGCCAAGCTTGGCGACGACGGCGAAATATTGGTTAGCGGTCTTTCCGTGATGCAAGGTTACTTGAATGATCCAAAAGAAACAGAAAAAGTATTCATTACTATCGGAAAGAAAAAGTATCTTCGCACTGGAGATATTGGCTACATAGATAATCGTGGCGTAGTTCATTTCCGCACACGTCTAAAGCGTCTTATCATTACCAATGGCTACAATGTTTATCCGCAAAACATCGAAGACACTACATTAAAGTGCGAAAGGGTGGCAGCTTGTGCTGCCGTCGGCCGCGACGATAAAGTCCGCGGGCAAAAAGTAGTGGTATTCATCGTACCAAAAGAAGGCGCAAGCGAGCGCGCTATCAAAAAAGAGCTAGAAGGTATCTACAAGAAATATCTCGCCAAGTACGAAAAACCACGCGAGCTCCGCTTTATCAAAGAACTCCCAAAGACCAAACTAAATAAAGTCGACTTCAAAAAACTAGAAGAACTATAAAAACAAAACCCCGACCAAAAAGTCGGGGTTTCTTGGTTCTAGCTAAAAAGTCTTGGACGGCATTTCATAAGAAAAGCATCCTCGAACTCTTCATAATTTAACCCTGCCAGGCTTCCGCAGAGCTTCAAGCCTGTTTCGGCTCGAAGCGAAAAACTTCTCCAACATACGAAAAAATCCTTTTTAATGCCCGGAGTTTCGTTATCAACCAAAGTAACAAAATTTCCATTCTGACTAATAACTGTACCGCTCACAAACTCATCATCTAAATCTTTACCCCAAAGCGTGAATGTATTTGAATTCTTCTCAATGTTCCAATGAGTAATCACTGGGATGCCAAGTTCGATGACATGGATCATTTCTTTGTAGTCGGGATTCATTGTCTGAAGTTCGTATACCGAGCCAGAATCAGTGCGTATTTGATTGTTTGTTAGTTTCCGGACGAGTGTAGTTAATATATATTGCCCATCCTTAGTACCAGGCCTATCATATACTTCACCACAGAGCCGAATTCTAGACTTACGCGGAAATATTTTCCACCGTTTTTGTGTATTAAACACTATAGGCTTTCCGTCTACATCGGTATACAAATAATTATCAAGCTTCATGCTAGTCACCTCCTATAAATGTACGTAGAAAAAACTATCCCCCAACTATAACATAATGGTTTAGCTTTGTCAATCAGTTTTATAGCTCTGTACGATTTTCTAATGCGGCGTTAAGTGTAATTTGGTCAGCGTAAGATAAATCAACGCCAAGTGGAAGACCTCTAGCAAGTCTTGTAAGCTTCAAATCTGGGTTCTTTTCATGGAGCATTTTCTCGAGCAGCAATGCTGTAGATTCGCCTTCTACTGATGGATTAGTAGCAATAATTACTTCCTTAACGCTATCTTTGTCTATACGCTCAATTAACTCGCGAATATGCAACTGATCAGGTGTAATACCGTCAATTGGCGAAATCGCGCCTCCTAGCACGTGATACGTACCCGTAAAGGCCTTTGTTTGTTCAATAGCATAAATATCAAGTGGCTCTTCTACCACCAGTACAGTCGTTTTATCACGTTCATCAGAATATAGTGGCGATACGTCATCATCTGCATCAATTAAAGCAAAAGTCACTGGACATAACTTTACGCCACTATGTAGCGAAGATAACGCCTCTACAATAGAATCAGAAATTTTTTCGTCAGAACGAAAAAGATAATAGGCATATCTTTCTGCGGTACGCGGCCCTACGCCCGGCAAAAGACCGAGCGCATCAATCGCGTTTGACAATGCCTTTGGCAGCATATTACATTCCAAAGTTGCCGAGACCACCCATAAGTGGTTTCATTTTTTCTGTAGCGATTTCTTGAGCTTTTGCAAAACCATCACGCATACAATTTTCGATCCAGCGCTCTAGTTCGTGAATATCGTTTAAATCAACTTTCTCAGGATCAATGGTAACTTTTTTAACTTTGAGTTCGCCATTAATTTGTACAACTACTGCACCGTCGCCGGCTTCTACCTCTACAATTTCATTTTTAAGTTCTTTTTGTGCTTTGCGAAGTTGATTAATCATCTTCATTTGGTCAAGTGTCTGGCCCATTTTATTCTCCTTTTTCTGTATATAGATATATTATATCAGAATTTTCCCTCATCGGGGAGGTAATAATTCGTGATATCTCATATGTGTCTGGGATTTCGAGCTTCCCCATCGCAGCAAATGTAGTATATTTTTCTTTGCCGATTTCATTAATAACTTTGATATCCGTATGTCTTTCCAAAATTTTATAAAACTCATAATGATCTTTAACGAGCAAAGTTTCATTGGTTAGATTTTCGTGAATATCGTCAAGATTACTATTAAAAGAATCTGCTACATTTGGATTATAACGATACCCATAAATATACTGCAATGTACTAGGAACAATAATAAGTGCAAATAGTATACATAGCGGAAAAACTGCAGCTATGCGTGCATATGGATTCTCTGGGAATAATCCGTACCATTTTTCAAGCAAGTATTTAAGACCATGTGCAACGAGAATAGAAAGTGGCAAGATAAAGAATATAACCGCATCAGAATTAAAACCAGTAATAATAACAGTAAATACGAGCAGTAATGAAGCAATAGAGTTGCGTGAAGCAAAGAATCCTTTTGTTGTAGAGAATAGGCCAATGAGAGCAAGAGCAAATAGTGGTAAGCTCATGAGCGGAGAAAGATAAACGTTTTCCGCAGTGTTGCGCCAAGAAAAGACAGGCCCGATGCCGTTTATGAGATTACTGAACCAGCTCCCAAAAGAATAATCTTTTGCAAATAATAATTCTTTAATCACGTCCGGATGATGCACGACATTTATGATTAAGGCCATGACTCCGCTGAGTATTAATATACATACGACTGCGAGTGGAAGCTTAGGCAGACTTTTGATAATAAAACGTAGATGTGGCTGCAAGAAGACAAAAAATACGCAGATTATAGCAAAATAAAGCATATATGGCGTGAATATAGCCAGAAGTAGTGCGATTGCAAACAAGAAAGAATACACTGGTTTTGGTCGTTTTTCCCCTTGGATTTTGGAGCCGAGCCATAGTAATAATGTCGGCCAGAATACAATCATAATTAGTGGAGCACCAGACCCAGCTAAGAATAGAAATGGAGTAGAGAGTACCACGAGGAAGGACGCTAAAAGCGAAACGTTGTTTTTGAACCAACGATTAAGAAGGAGCACAAACAAGAAACCGAGGATTAACCCAATGATAATACTAGGTAATTTAATGGCGTATGGAGTAAGACCAAATAATACAATGGATATCTTTTGTAGTATACGGTAAGGCAAATCAACGAGATCGCCATTTAGGGGAGCGTCCACATTAAGATAATACGAACTCGTGACAGAATCCATTTCAGCTTCGGAAATGCCGTGTTGGGCAAAAATTGGCAGCGTAAATAACATTGAGATAAAAGCAAGCCCGAGCAATATGTAACCAATTATATATCGGTGTTTGTACAAAAAAAGTTTAGAAATAATAATTTTCTTCACATAAGTATTATAGCATATATATTATATATAGGCCAATTAGGCTATTCGTCACGGGTTTTATCAAGTGACATAAAGCGTAGCAATTCTGGGTGGAAGTAGAGCTCTATCTTGCCAACTGCGCCATGGCGGTGCTTGGCGATGAGGAGTTCAGTAATATGAGTCTCTTCATAATTGTCATCGTTTTGTCTGTAATAATCTGGACGGTGTAAGAACATCACAAGGTCAGCGTCCTGCTCAATAGAACCAGAGTCGCGAAGATCAGACAAAACTGGACGTGGGTTATCGCGGCCGGTGACATTACGTGAAAGCTGTGCCAGTGCTATTACTGGAATCTCTAGCTCCCTAGCCAAAGTCTTGAGTCCGCGCGAAATCTCAGAAACTTCCTGTACACGGTTCCCTTTGTAACGGTCCAGGCCTTGGATTAGCTGTAAGTAATCTACAATTACAATACCAATATCATGGTCGTGCATCGCACGGCGCGCTTTGTTACGTAATTCTGTAATTGTCATTGCACTCGTATCATCAAAATAAATTGGCACTTCGTCCATCTCGGATATTGCATCTTCGATTTTACTCATTTCCTCTTCGTTTACGTTGCCAGTGCGCATTTTCCAGTTATCTACACCAGATACATCAGAGATAATACGCTCCAAAATCTGATCTGCAGACATCTCCATCGTAAAGAAGAGTACGCCTTTTTTATTGATACTAGCAATATTATAAGCAAGGTTTTGTGCAAAAGTGGTTTTACCCATTGCAGGACGTGCACCCACGATAATGAGATCTCCTTTTTGAAAACCAGCCGTCATTTTATCTACATCGCGAAAACCAGTCTTGAGTCCCCTGAGGGCGCCTTTGTTTTTGCGTAGTTCTTCAACGCGCTCCAAAGCATCTGCAAGAAGCGAACTCATTGGCTTGTAATCGCTCTTAACAATTTTGTCGGATACTTCAAATAGTTCTCGTTCTGCTTCTCCAACAAGCTCATCGACATTTGCATCGTCTTCAAATGCTTTATTAGAAATAGCTACACCAGCATCGATAAGCCGGCGTCTCGTAGAGGCGCGTTCGATAATTTCAGCATAAGCCTTGGCATGGGAAGGTGTAGAAACAAAATTAGAAAGTTCGGCAAGAAATGGAGCACCACCAACTTCCTTAATTTTTTTGGAAGTTTTAAGTTCATCGGTGAGTGTTAAGAGATCGATTGGGCGATGCTTGTCATAAAGACTCATCATCGCTTCAAAAATTACCCTATGATTTGCATCATAAAAATCCTTAGTGCGTACTTTTGTGATTATTTCTGGAAAAATTGCGTCAGAAATCATGATAGCGCCGAGTAAAGATTTCTCAGCGTTCAAATCTTGTGGTGGTATGCGACCATCGCTACCTTTAGAACGGGCTTTCTCCTCCATCTTGTATTACCTCACCTCCCATTATATCAGAAATCTTGCTGAGGGTTTCGCTTTTGGACTGATTTTGCGGCGTCTCCCCTATTTCATGAATTGTAATTTTTACACCTGGCGCAGCCTCAAAAAGGATATGCTTATTATTGTCGCGCGAAAGAATTGTCTTGGTAATATTTTTCTTTGGATAAATTTCTAGCGAATCGCCAACAAGTTCATGCTCTGTCTTTAACAACTGTAGATAAATCGCATCATTGAGCTCCTTGACTTTGCCTAGAAAAGCACCCCAGTCAAACGAACCAGAAATTGCTGGTTTTGGTGCGGGAGCGGGGGTCCTGTCGCTTATATCCGTCTTGGGGCCGCGTCCAGCCGGCCCATCGCCATGGGCGGCTGGCGCTAACTCTCGCGCTGCCGCGCTCCGAAATGCCCCTTCGCTGGATTTAAGCGCCACCCCCTCGCTTGGTATCAGAGCAACGAGTAGTCTTGCTTCGGCATAAGGCGATTTTACCTCAATAAGTTTAGAAAGTAGTGGCATGAGTTCCGGTTTTGGGCTTTCAATAATTATGTTTAGCATTTCTTCTGATATAGTTTCGGCTTTTATGCCAGAAGATAATAATTCTTTTACGATACTTGTCATTGTGTCTAAGTCACCAGCAACATATTGGTCTAACAATGCATTAATCTTTTCATCTTCAGGCAGACCCATCGCGGAGACAACAAGTTCTTTGGTGATTTCCTTGTCAGACAAAGTTGAAATTTGATCTAGTAACGATAATGAATCGCGGAAAGACCCGCCGCCACGTTTAGCAACGATAGCTAGTGCATCGTCAGAAATCATAATCTTCTCTTTTTCGCAAACAGATTTTAAAAACGGGAAAATAGTATCATAATCTGCTAGTTTAAAAGTATAAGTTTGTGCACGAGAAGTAATGGTGACCGGTACTTTGTATGCATCGGTGGTTGCCATAATAAAAATTACATGAGCAGGTGGTTCCTCAAGGGTTTTTAGAAGCGCATTAAAAGCTTCTTTTGTAAGCATGTGAACTTCGTCAATGATATAGACTTTGTATTTGCCAGAAGTCGGCGCAATTAAGACTTTTTCGCGGAGCTCTCGGATATTATCAATACCACGGTTGGATGCGCCATCAATCTCAATAATATCTACATAGTCATCTTCGATTTCGTACTTAAAACCATTTACCTCGTGTGAAAGAATACGTGCCACGGAAGTTTTGCCGCATCCTCTAGGCCCAATAAAAAGATAGGCATGCGAAATTTTGCCAGCCTTTAGTGAGCTGGTGAGAGGCTTGATTACTTGGTCCTGCCCAACAACTTCGTCGAGCGAAATCGGACGATACCTACGATAAAGACTCTTCATGTTATATATTATAGCGCAGCTTCTACCGCAGCCCAAGTCGCATCGTCATTTGCGGCTGGAATAGTTACAGAAACCTGTGAACCATTGCGAAGATGGAAATAAGTGACAGAAGCATATAAAATTTGATATTCTTTGCCACCCACTTCTACATAGTATTTGTCGTCATGTTGTACAAGTGTACCGATAACGGTTTTACGTTCTACTGGGCCAATTTGCTTGTATAGGAATTTGCCGTCATCGGTAATGGTGAGTTTCATAATGTCGCCCTCAACGAGCTTGGATTTAGAAGCATAGTTTGCAGGAACTGGGTAGTTCTTGCCATCAGGGCCAATCATAATTTGACCATCAAAGATGCCTTCAATAATCTTTCCTTCTGGACCAGACACTACTGAGTCGCTTGGTGCGGAAATAGATTCTCCATCGCCTAGAATAGAAACTAATAACTCTTTCGCGGCAGATAAATTAGTCTCTGCCTCGGTAATAAGACTACGTAATCTTTTTATTTGTTTTTCTGGTATTTCAGACATCACCTCGCATCCTGTCTAAATATAGTATTGATATTATATTATACCTTGAGACATGTAAAGTCAAGTTATTTAAATGAAGTTTTCCACCGCAAAAACAGGTTTTAAGTCAAAAACGTTGTAAATTTTACATAAAATTTTTATGCTATTCTGTCTTGTATAGGCCAGTATGACGTCCACCGTCATAAATCATGGTTGGGATGCCTTTTACACGAAGCTCATTTTCTACAATCTGGCGATTGGAGTTCATTTTGTCAGTTATCTCTTGTTTTTCGGTGGCAGCGCGAACTTCTTTAATTTCAGCAGTATGCAGACCATCATCATGTAACCAAGTCTCAATTTGCTTTGTTGTATCATCGCGAGAATAATCTTCGTTGAATAAGCTTTGATAAGAAATCCCATCATCATTCTTGCCGGTAAATATATGGTCAAGTATTTTTAGACCATAACCTTGCCTGTATTCATCCGCTGCAAAAATGTAGCGTACGATTATTTCAGAATTCTTGAACTTATAATTATTGTCTGCGTCTTGAATCGCAAATGGTACCAGGCGTACATTATAGTTATCAAAGAAACCAGACGCTTTTTGATTACGATAAGAAATCATACAGACCGAACAGCCTGGATCAAATATATCTACCGCTACAGGCTTATCTGTAATATCTTTGACATTTATATAATTAAACTGATAATCGTCAGCGTTGTAAGTTTTAAATTTGTCGGGAATTGCTTCGAATATTTCGCCCCACTCTGTAAACCAACGACCAACGCCCTCTATCGGATTCTGCGGCTCACTTTCATCAATAGAACATACTTCTGCGCCAAGTGAACAAGCCGAAGGTTTAGTTACGTTACAACTACCAAGCGCCCAGAGCGCAAGAAGAGATTTAATCGCAGTCAGTATCGCCCAAACAGCAATTATAACAATCAAAACAGAAAGAATTTCTATTAACCAAGAAAGTGGCTTTACCCAGTCTGGATGTTTTAACATAATGCGGCTAAGCAAAGTGTTTTTTACGTCATCCTTAAACCCAGTCTCGCACTTTTGCAAGCGTACCTTTTTCCAAAGGCAGCCCCAAGCCTTTTTAAACATTTTCCAATAAGCTTTGCCTACTTTTGGTTTAAAAATCGAAATAATTGCGACGAAAATACCAATAATCGCCAAAATAATAAATGCAGCTATACACACCATAATGTATTTATATTAGCATAAAACTTTTAAAAGACAAAACATGCCAAATTGACAAAACAGCACAATAATGCTATTATAATTTTAGTCTGACAGTCAAAGAAAGGAGGGGATAACATGATTATTTTGACTGATTTATCAGAAGTTCTTATTCACGGAATGCAAGGAACCGAAAAAATTGTAGAAGAACGCTATGGTGAAAGAACCGGCGAAAAATTCTACAAAAGAAGCATAGAAACACAGGAGTTGTTTCTAACTCTTCTTCGTGGCAACATCTGCGAGGACGTCTACTGGCTAGATTTCATAGCCGAGGATTACTGGCCGTTCAACCACATTGACGCCAAATCAATGTTTGAACAAAACTTGGCAAGACCGAGAATACCGGGTACACTGGAAGTTTTCAAATCCATCAAGGCTTACCCGAAAAAGATTGGAAGCAAAAAGATGGTAGAGGGGCATCCACAGATTTATATTGTCTCGGATCACATTCTTGGTAGAGTAAAGCAAGTCAAAAAAATGCACCCGGAAGTTTTCGAAGCAGTAGACGGCACGTTCTGGTCCTGCGACTTAGGCATGGTCAAATCAGACAAAGGGTTTTTCGATGCAGTGCAAGAGAGTCTCGGTGTAGAATCGGATGAAATAGTTTTTATCGACGATTGGGATAAAAACACCAATGCAGCTCGCAGAAAAAGAATCACCAGTATTGATTTTCGTGATTCTGTCCAGCTCATGTGTGAGTTAAAAGAGCTGGGATTCAAATTCTAAGTGCTATAATTGAAATAGCCCCAGGCGACCATACGTCTCCAGTATTTTATTAAACCCCGCCAGCATTATCGGCGGGGTTTTCTCATGCTATTTTAAAATTTTGCCCATTACTGTTTTGATTTTTTCAATGTCTTCTGGGCGGTTATGAATACCAAGCGAAAAACGAATCAGTGGAGGAAGCCCAAGCACATGATCTAGATAATAATGCACGCAGAAATAACCAGTGCGCGCCATGATATTTTCGCGAGACAGTGCCTCGCCAAGCAAATGCGAATCTAGCCCTTCAACATAAAAAGTCATCGTAGGATTTGGCTCTTTGTTAATCATGTGGACGCGCGGAGAGCTAACGAGAAAATCATATAATTCTTTGGTATTGTTCTCCAAATTTTTCCAGTCCTTTTTTGGTAACTTTTCAAGCCAATCCAGCGCGGCAGAAAATCCAATGATTTCGCCCCAAGCCTGAAGACCAGATTCGAAACGCGAATAACGATGCTCTTTCCCTTCTGCAGACAGTGTGTAGGACTTTTTCTTGACATCATCTACCATGCCACCGCCCAACCAACGACGGTTTAGGTGCTTATCCAAATCATCGCGCCAAACAATCACACCCAGAGATGGTGCATACATTTTGTGCGCGGAAAAACAAATTGCGTCTACTTCTACGCCGCGAATCACGTCGGCGGAATGAGACATTGCCTGGGCTGCATCGATGATGATAATGCCACCAGCTTTGTGTACTGCTTTGGTAAGTTCAGCAACATTTAATAGCTTCCTACCATCAAAGTTTGACGCGCAGTTTAACACAACCACTGCCTTAGTAAAATCATAATCTTTAATATTAATAGAGCCATCGTCGTTTCTTTTCATCAATTCACGCGGAAGTCCTGTACGTTCAGAAAATGCAATCGTAGCAAGAAACGGCGAGTTATGCTCAATCTCACTTGTCATCACTTTCTTAAAATCGCCAGATTTTAATTGTGAAAGAATCAAATTAATGCCATAAGTAGTATTGAGCGTGAAAGAAGTCGTATATTTGCGTGGAGGCAGTTTTACGAACTTCAGGACCTTCTCACGAGTCTCTTCAACCTTTTCATCGGTAATGCGTCCCCATTTATATTTTACGCGTTCACCACAAGAATTGTGCTCCGTATAATACTTGTTTAACGCTTCAATTACTGGACGTGGACGCAGGCTTTGGCATGCGCCGTCTAGATATACTTCCCCCTCACCTAAATAATCAAAATCATTCATATAATAATTATACACTATTTATCTCTATATAATGATATAATTATAAACATAAGCATTATGAAAAGAAAAAATACCAAAAAAAGCTTCTGGAAAAAGGAAAGCGGCAAGGCTCTTACTGATGTTGGCGTATGGCTGCTAATCTATGGCGTTGCTACATTAATTTTTTCTGGCGTTTCGTTGGTGTACTTAGAAATCTATTCGCTTACCGCTGAAGTCATTCCGGGTTTTGTGGGGCTTACTTTCCTAGAGTTTTATTTAGCAGGTATTTTAATAATGGGGGTATATTTTACTTATCGTGGGATGTCAATTTTGCAAAAGAAAGTCCCAATCGAAAACGTTCATCTTAGGACCATAATTTCATTTATACTTTTGGTGTTGGCGTTTATTCCTTTAGGATGGGTTATTTACTTATACAAAGGTGCCAATGTGATTTTTGGTTTTTATCTTGCGCTCGCGATTGTGAACGTCATCACTGTAATCAGCCTCATCAGGTATCAAATCATCCGTATCAGCGAAAGATAATATTGTAATTTCTGTAACTTTGTGATAAAATATTAGAAGTTACCAAAGACAGTGGCGACCACTATAGGTTTAATTATGCCACCGAGGCAAATTCTTGTTTTAATTTGGTGACGCTATTTAACAATTAGCGACAATTTTTATTAAAATAACCAAAGGAACTTTTTATGGCAATTTCAAAAGATAAAAAGACTACATTGGTTGCTGATCTTACTGAGCTTCTTAAAGATTCAAAGATGGTGGTCTATGCTAAATATCAAGGACTTACCGTAGCTGAACTTCAAGAACTCAGAAAACTTGCTCGCGAATCAGATATTAAGATCAGGGTTGTAAAGAACCGTCTCGTTAAAGTTGCGATGAAAGAAATCGCAGCCTACAAAGACACTGATAATTCCAATCTTGTTGGCCAACTTCTTTATGCTGTTGGTTCAGACGAAGATTTCGACGCTGCCAAAGTTTTGACCAAGTTTGCCAAAACTCACGACAAAATCGAACTCGTTGGTGGTTTTAACGGTGAAGGTGCAAGCCTCTCCAAAGAGGAAGTCACCACTCTCGGCTCTCTCCCAACCAAGAACGAACTTATCGCGCAAGTTGTGGATACCCTTCTATCTGGTATCAATGGTATTGTTTCCGGTCTCGAAAACAAACCTGAAACCGTAGAAGCAAAACCAGCTGAAGCTCCTGCCGAGGAAGCAGCTCCTGCTGCTGAACCAACAGAGACTGCAGAGCCTGCAGAAGAAAAGCCAGCTGAAGAATCTACCGAAGCAACCGCTTAATATTAATCGAAAGGATAAATAAATGGCTACTGATATCAAAAAGTTAGCTGAAGAACTCGTAAATCTTACCGTTCTCGAAGTTAACGAACTCAAAACTGTTCTTAAAGACGAATATGGCATCGAGCCAGTTGCAGCTGTTGCTGTAGCTGCTGGCGGTGCTGATGGTGCTGCTGCTGACGAAGGCAAATCTGAATACGATGTTGTCCTCAAAGACGCTGGCGCACAAAAGATTGCAGTCATCAAGGCTGTAAAGGAAGCTACCGGTCTTGGTCTTGGCGAAGCTAAGGCTATCGTAGATGGTGCTCCTGCTACCGTTAAAGAAAAAGTTGCCAAGGCAGACGCCGAGGCTATGAAGAAAGCTCTCGAAGAAGCTGGTGCTACTGTAGAGCTTGCTTAATATCTGAAAAGTCGCTAATTGTGTCAAAAACCCACCCGGAGAGGGTGGATTTTTGTTGCAAAAAAAGACCCGCATTTTCATGCGGGTCTCCAGAAAGGTAGGTGTGTTTATGAATTTCTCAGCCGCTTGGTGGCAGCTAAGAGTTCGGCTACGGTCGGCAAATAGCCTTCCGGGAACAAGCTTTCTCTCACACTACCTTCCTCGACTGGAACTTCCTCTTCTTCCGAATCAAATTCTTCCGGCTCTTCTTCCTCGACTGGAACTTCCTCTTCTTCCGGATCTTCTTCTAGTGTTTTTGCGGGGAGTTCCTCCGGTTCAGTCTCAGTAAGAGCGTCGTCCAGGGATTCATAAAATTTCATCCACTGAGATGAAGCAATTATGTCATCTTCCGGATCTTCTCGATAGTCCGAGAAGATAAGGTCGACTTCTTCTTCATCGACGACGTCTTCTTCTGGCTGCAAGACGATATCTTCGGTCTTTTTAGCCTCACAACATATAATGAGGTTATTGGACTCTTCTGGTAGCTGACTTTGTCCGTCGTCGGCTCGTATTTCGGGACTTTCCTGTACGGACGGTTCGGGTTCTCCTGTACTACGGAGTACCTCTTCTTGGGCTCCCTCATCACCAGTAGTGTCAGATCCAATATGATTGTCAGAATCAATAACATCAGTTCCGACGAGATGTAAATTAATGCCGCTGACGGCTTGTTTTTCTGTTTCCTCATGAGCCTTAGCCTCCATTTCTACAGCTTCCACTTTCTCTTCGGTCTCCTTTTCTTCTGGTGTCTCCACGACAAACTCCTTTTTGGGTTTCTCAATTTCTTTAAAGAAATCCTCACTCTCAAATGGAGAGGGTGGTCTGGGTGGTAGTATTTCCGGCTTATTTTTTTTCGGCCGGTAGTCATTCAGATATGTCTTCAGAGTATGCTCATCGTATTTTATATAAAATGGGCTGATAAGTGTCTCTAATATAGATATCTTTTTTATGCAATATAAATGGTAGTAAATATACCACCATAATCCCACTGCGATAAGACACACAGAAAAACCTATTAAAAAAATGAATAGGTTCTTGTTTATTAGAGCTATTATGCCCCACAGAATTCCCGATAAAAAAAGGACTAAACCGAATTTGAATGTTTCCATGATAAGAAAACGATTCTGGAATTTTTCCCAGTACATGCTTTTTTCTGTCTTCAACTGACGATAAACTGGCCAGTCTTCCGCCCAAGTTGTACTATGAATGCCGTAGGGCCGGCTTAATTCCTCCTCGCGTTTTCTAATTGCTTGAGTCTCCCTTATTCTGTACATGCTATATCCTCCTTATCCTTTCGTTCATTGCTATTAACTCTGCTACTGTTGGGGTAACAGGCTCTAAATACTGAGCTACGTCCTCATCTTCCATTAACTCATCGTAATCTAATCCGACAGCAGTTTCAGGCAATGAGTAAGTAACTTCTTCCTCTTGAGACGGGCTATTGTCCTCATCTTCCACATTGTCAGCGTCAAGATGTTCTTCCGTGACCTCCTCATCGAGGAAGTCATCGTCTGGGTACTTCTTCATGTTTGCAACCTCATCAGGGATAAGAGAGTAGTCCGAATACTTTTTTAGTAGCGAATAATGATTTTTGTAAAACATTTTAATCATCACTAAATCAGTCTTCTTGCCTGTTAAATCCTTATTGAGAGATTTCATGAAACCAAAGTACACAGCTAAAAGCAAAGGCGGTACCAATACGGCGCCACCAATCACCCAACGATAATCGACGGGAAAACCTACAAGCTTTAAAACAATAGACCCCAGAAGTATGAGGGCTAATACCAACGCAATTACACCTGTAAAAATTCGAAGGCAAGGGCCAAAATAGTCCAAGTGATCTCCATCCGACAGAGAAATAATCGCATCAATACCCGCTCGATAAATCTGGCGGTTCGTCATTTTCTTTTTTTTCATTATACACACACCTCCTTGTTAATGTACATTTTTTGTCAAACACAAAAAAACCTTTCTACTTATATTATAGCACACTTTAGGGGAAAAGTCAATAAAACGCTAATGCACACCTCTGGTAGTGGAGAACTGGGTGATAATACCAATTGCAGCAAATGCAATGAGAATTAAGAAATAGTATGGTTTTAAATCGATAGCGGTAACAATGGCCAAGAGTGAAATAGTCAGAAGATATGCACCCATGGCAGAGGTGGATACGATATAGGCAGGTTTAATCAAAGCAGTTGCCACACCTGCCAAAATTACCCCAATTACCAGGCCAATCAACAGAGTTGTGACATCGGTGCCGAAATACTTCGTTGTAATCATCATGACTACACCGAGGGTAATACCAGCCACACAAAGCTTTTCGATAGTAAATCCAAGACACCCCATAAGTACGCCGCCAGCGATAGGCAAAAGTGTCTGATAAATGCCATTTGTGGCGATTTCAGGGACTGCATTATTGATAAGGCCCATCAAGTAGGTCTCCATAATGTAATACCCGATAATAAACCACGCGATGAAGAACGTGATTTTCTTGATTCTGTAGCCCGCAAATAACATCACGAGTCCTAATATAATTGTAAAAATAAGCTCATATGGTTCCATATGAGCTTATTGTATCGCTTATGCTATTAGTTGTAAAGATTTTCAATAGCAATTGATGGGCCCATAGTTGTAGTGACAAATACGGACTTTACATAAGTGCCTTTGAGAGATGCTGGTTTTTGGCTCTTCAAAGAATCAAAGAATGCATTTGCGTTCTCGAGGAGCTTGTCTACACCAAAGGAAGCTTTGCCTACGCCAATGTGTACAATAGATTGCTTATCTACGCGGTATTCTACCTTACCGGCCTTAGCTTCTTTTACAGCTTTCTCTACGTCCATGGTGACAGTACCAGCCTTTGGATTTGGCATGAGACCCTTAGGACCAAGGAGACGAGCATATTTACCAAGCTTTGGCATATATTGTGGGGTAGAAATAAGGATATCAAAATCGATAGTTCCCTTGTCGAGTTGCTTCAAGAATTCTTCGTCCTCAGCGATGTCGGCACCAGCTGCTTTTGCGGCTTTGCATACATCAAGTGGAGCGAAAACAGCTACACGTACAGTTTTGCCGTTACCATTTGGAAGTACCAAAGTGGTGCGGATGTTTTGATCAGCTTGGCGTGGATCTACACCGAGACGAGCGTGAACCTCAACACTTGCATCAAATTTTACAGGGCTGGTTTTAAGAGCGAGTTCGATAGCGTCTTTAAGGTTGTAAACCTTGCCTTTTTCTACGAGCTTAGCAGCTTCTTGGTATTTTTTGCCACGGCGCTCGATGCGTGGGCGAGTTACAGGCTTAGCGCCTTTTGGCTTAACAGTAGCGTCGGCAACCTTGCGCTCTTCTTTGCGAGCTTGGCGTTCTTCCTCTGCCTTTACTTCTTCAATGTGTTTTTTGGACTTTTTGCCAGATTTTGCAAAAGTCTCTTCTTTTGTTTCTTCTACAGGAGCTTCAATAACTTCTGCATCAGTAGTAGTTTTGACCTCTTCTTCGGCCATAATTTCCTTTCTGTGGTATTAGCGAGCCTAAGCTCTCCCAACCTAAAAATATTAATAGGGCTATTATAGCACAAATTCTTTACAATTACCAGAGTTTTTGGTATAATATTCCTGTTACGCAAAATGCTTCTAAAATATAATTTAAACTAAGGATATTTTATGGCAGAAAAAAAGGTTATCGGAAATCTTAAACTCCGTATCCCAGGTGGCAAGGCCACCGCAGGCCCTCCGGTAGGTTCTACCCTCGGTCAATGGGGTCTAAACATGATGGATTTCATCAATCCATTCAACGAAAAGACTAAAGATTTCATGGGCAAGAACGTAATCGTTCACATCAAGGTTTACGAAGATCGTACCTTCGATTGGACTTGTCTTGGCCAACCAGTAGATGATCTTATCCGCGAAGCTATCAAACTAGACAAAGGTTCTGGTAAGCCAAACACCGAAAAGGTTGGCAAAATCACCCGCGCTCAGCTTGAAGAAATCGCAAACAAAAAGATGGATCAACTCAACGCTATTGACCTAGAAGGTGCAGTAAAAATCGTAGCTGGCACCGCACGCTCAATGGGCGTAGAAGTCGTAGACTAATACTCAAAAACAACTCCAGTAAAATGGAGTTGTTTTTTTGTGTCTTGAAATAGGAGGATAAAAATGTTATAATAAAAAGATATACCGTTTTTTAAAAACTTGGCCAAGTAACAAGGGGGAAGAAAAATATGAATAATAGTTCCAGTGGACAGAGATACGAGAAAAAAAATGAGTTACGTGAAGCTAAACAAAAGGCAATGTATTTATGGGGATTGAATTCTCATACCTACAGAACCATAAAAGCAGACTACGAAGCTCTTCTCGAAGAGAAAAAAGAAATAAACAAAAATGGAACAAAAATTCCGCTAAATGCTATTTCGAAAAAAACTCTCGAGGATGATTTCGTAGACATCGAGTTTTTGAGGCTGAATGATTCTAGAAAAGCTGAAAAATACCTTGATGACATGGAATTGTTAGAGGTGAACGTGCTCATCCACAACATTGAAGAGTTTATGAGCAGCTGGCTTATTAACACTCTTAATGCAAAAATTGTGGACTATAAAAAACAAATTAAAGAGTATTACTCTAAAAAATCATCTTACAAGTGCATGCCCAACCCTTCGACATCACAAGCGCGGTGCCGCCGGACATGTCCTGGTGATTAATGTATAACAATTATTGAACATTAGAAAAACGGTATATAACAAAAAGGAGGCCTTCCGAGGCCTCCTGATTTTTTTGTCCCAAATTAGTTGAGTTGCTTTACCTGAAGTGCATCAAGCTCTACTGGTGTTTCGCGACCAAACATAGATACCATAACTTTGAGTTTGCCTTTGGCGGCGTCAATCTCGGATACAGTGCCATCAAAGCCCTTGAATGGGCCATCGGTGATAGAAACAACTTCGCCAATTTCGTATTTGACGGAGAATTTTGGATCTTCTACGCCCATACGCTTTTTGATCTTGGTGATTTCCTTTTCAGAGACAGGAGTTGGTTGAGTACCGGTGCCGATAAAGCCAGTCACACCAGGAGTATTGCGGATGATATACCAAGTCTCATCAGAAAGCTTCATGTCTACTAGTACATAGCCTTGCAAAATTTTGCGGTCTACAACTTTGCGCTTGCCATTTTTAATCTCGATTTGTTTCTCTTTTGGCACGATTGCTTCAAAAATTTTATCTGCCATATCGACGGTGCCGGTTCTTTGGTTGATAGAATCAGCCACCTTGTCTTCATAGCCACTATACGTGGAGATAGCGTACCACGCCCTAGTGTCATCATAACGGTTTACTGCCATATATTTCTCCTTTTATTTTAAGATTAAGCTAAAGAGCCATGTAAAGAACAGGTCTAGTAGCGAGATTACAATGATAAATATTGCTGTGTACACCAAGACAGCGAGCACCATCTTCCAGGTGGCTTTGCGGTTTGGCCAGCGTACTTGGCGGATTTCACGCCATGAGTCGCGAAGATAACGACCAAAAGCTACAAATGGACGAAAAAGAATGAAAGTCTTCTTGCCTTCGCCCCTTTTTGCCTCTTTTTTAGCTTTCTTTTCAGCGACTTTTTTGGTTTTTTCAGCTTTTTTGTCTTTTACAACAACTTTTTTTCGAGTAATTGTCGGCTCAGCAGACTTTTCCTCTTTACGAGGGCCGTCGCTTGCCTTGATTCTGGTGATTTTAGCCATTTTACTCCTTGTATTAAAAAAAGTCTGATACCAGACTTGTCAATATTATACTACGCCTTGAACAAAAATGCAAGATAATCTTTTAACATTCTTGAGCCAGAAACTACGGGTAAGTACGCAGCAAGTTGTTTTTGTAAAAGAACCTCAAGATCAAAATCATTTTTGTAAATCTCTAGGGCTTCTTCCATGCGGTTGTAGAGAGAATCTATTTCTTCTGATTCGGAGCTACCGCTAACATTAAGATAGGATTCAATTGAGGCATCCGCCACGCCGCCGTCATGAGTAGAAATCAGAATATTTAAGTTTGCCACATCTTTCATCCAGGAAGTACCACAAGCTTCAAGCCCAACAATCGGTACGTTGATTGCGACATTGCTACCAGCAGATAATCCATAGGCAAGTTTTTCATCATAATCGGCAATATAATGCACGTGTTCTCGTAAATAATCGTCATTCTTTACGGTTTCAAGTAGTTTTTTGAGCTTGCCCGCCATAGTGTGGTCACCAGTATGAACTCTACCAGCAAGAATATAGTGGCCATTACAACTCTCCAAAATTTTGCGGAGTTTCTTTGGATCGCTAAATGGCAGTTCTGGGCGTTTGTAATCAACAAACCTGCGTTTAAAATCAAAGATAAAATCACTGTCGGTAAATGACAGCTCTTTGCCATTTTGATCTGGACGGCCTTTCAAGGCTCGGTTTAGTATTTCCCTACCAAGACGCTTGGTTTCTCGGATTTTGCTAGCATCGATGTTGGCAAGTTTTTCGATATAATCCTCGGTTGGTAAATCGAATTTATCCAGTATACCAACACGGCGGTAGAAGTCAATAATTTCAGGCACGACCCACTTTTCCATATCAATGCCGTTGGTTACGGCCTTAAATTTTACTTTATTCCCAGCGATATCGCGATAATTAGCAACTCTGGCATGAAGTTTAGATACACCACTACGAAGTTCGGAAATTTCGATTGTCACAGAAGAAAGTTTGATATGGTCGTTTACGAACTTATCTATTAGCCATTTACGCACAGCTGGGGATTTAAGATTTGGAAATACAAACCGTTCAAATTGAGACAAATGGAATTCTGCTTCAGCGGCCTGCACCAAAGTATGGTTGGTATACAAGGTGTGCTTGCGGGTATAAACCACCGCTTCATAAAAATCCATACCGTTAGACGCTAACTCGTCTAGGCGTGCTAGCGCTGCAAAAAAGGTCGCAACTTCATTTAGTTGCATAATCGCAGGTTTTAGCCCAAGGAGCTTCAGAGCCGCATAACCACCAAATCCAAGTGATACTTCTTGATAAAGTCGATGATCTCCTCCACTCATCCCGGAGTATAGTTCGCCAAAATTAGGCTCTGTAATTGCAAGTATTCGAGTTTTATCAAATTTCTTTTCGATTACATCGAGTTTACAGAGATTGCCATCACAACGAACATTAACGGTGTCAACGAAGCGAAAACCAAATTTGTGATAATCTACAGGAATATGTTCGTCAACTACGACGCCATTCTCTAATTTTTGGTGTGGCTCGTAAGGGTAAAATGGGGTGACAAGGGTAAGTGGCACTCCCATTTGTTCTGCCACACGACGTGTATCTGCAGCAAGAATGCCAAGCCCACCACCACCACGTATGCCATTGGTTTGATCATAAAGCTCTATTGTCCAATAAGTGTATGGGCGCTCATCCGAAAGTTGCTTTGTTAGGTGTACACGATTAATTGCGGCATAAAAATCTTCGGTGTCTTCAATATTTTCCAAAGGGTGATAAAAGAATTGCCCATCGTTCATATGCTTATTATATCACACTAGTACCAAAATTCTTTAGGAAGTTTTTCGGCGATGCGCATATGGAAGTCGTAATCAAAACCTTCGAGGCGCTTTGGATTTTTGGTCTTGAAATAAGTTTTACGGACATAATCAGTAGTCATCATTTCGCATGGAATGAGTTTGTATTTTTTACCCATGTTTAGTGTGCGTTTGTAGCCTTTTGGTGGCAAGACTGCAATCGGTAAAAAATCGCATTCAATCTTTGGATCAGAGAGAATTTTTACCGCCAGCATAGACATAGTCGGGATAATGTCTTCTTTTTTGTCGTAAACGTCTTTGGTTTTAAAAACTGTTGCTTGACGAGTGGCAGAAGGCGCCACGAAAATTACGCCACCATTTTTTACGATATCGTGTGACATATTGGTGTAAATGTCGCGAAAGTCCTTCTTAATGCGATTTGCAGCATCATAGAGTACAGTTCCCTCTTTTAGTTTCATCTTTTTCATGGTTGACGGAGTGATAGTAGGAGTAATAATAAAGCCTAGTCTCTTAATACGCTCATAATTTGGCGCGAGGGCCTCATACCAAGGTAAATTCACAGGAAAACAAGTGAGTTTGTCTGGCATTTTGTCGACTTTCATCATCATAATGCGGCCAATTTCGCCAAGGGATGGGTGGTTAAAACCGACTACGAGTCCAGTCTTGCCGACTTTTGGAAAACCAGAATAATCACCGGGTGCGACGCGTTTTAATACTTTTACGAGTTTGCGCTGTGCTGCACGATCATGTTTTTCGCTAGCTTTTGTGCCGGTAGTGCCAAAGAAATAATTCACTGCAGAGTTACAAACTTTGCCAACTTTTACCATTTCTTTGCGCAAATCTTCAGCGCCAAGTGAATTCAAAAGTGAATAGTTTTCATGTTGAATTTTATCGATAATTTCTTCAGCGGACATTTTCTGAAGCTCGGTTTTTGTAAAGATTTTCTTTTTAGCCATAAAACCATTATAGCATTATTCGTAGTTTTATGATAAAATATAAAAAGCTTAGGGCGTCGCCAAGTGGTAAGGCAGTGGGTTCTGGTCCCACCATTCGAGGGTTCGAATCCTTCCGCCCTAGCCAGAAAAACAAAGAAGAGAGCTTGCTCTCTTATTTTGTTTTTCTGATTGGGTGGTTGGATCACTATCCTTCCGCCCTAGCCATTTTTTATGCTTCATTTTGTCATCTTTTCTCTCTGTTATTTTTTGTCAAAAAAATCATAAAAAGTATGGCATTTTTCATTGTGGTTGTGCTATAATAGTTAATGTAATGCGAGAGTGTGGAAAATGGGTTTGTTGAAGGCCCACAAAAAAATAGTTATCACAATTTCACTCGTATTCTCCAGCCTAATTTTCACAAATCAGGCGGTTTTTGCTACTACATTAAATGTAACATTTGATGAAAATCCTCTATTAATGTCCGTAGCGGTCGGGCAGTACGCTTTAGACGATCAAACTATCAATATATATACAGACAATCCAACTGGTTACAGGGTCAAACTTTCTACTACGACCTCATCTGACCTTGTCAATCAAGCTGATAACACGAAGACGATCCCTACGTTCACATTACCAAGTGGCTCTAGTAGCATCCCAGTTTCATCGCTTACAGATGGTTGGGGCTATAGCTTGGATGGTGGCTCAAACTATTTCCCAATGCCAGAACCTGCGGACACACCGGTAGAATTGTTTAATACGCAGACCTCAGGTACTAATAATCACACTCTCACGTTTGGTATTCTAAACCCTATCAACACCGCTGCTGGTACATATAGTAATACGTTCAATATTATTGTAGTTGCTAATTTGGATGTTTGCCCTGCTGGTTATATTTGTTACTATGGTAACGACGACGATGGCAAGGGTACAATGCCCGATCAAAATGCCCCGGCAGGTACATCTACCGCCTTACTCTCTCCAAACTTCTCTCGCCCAGGTTATGGTTTTGTCGGTTGGAATACGGCGATGGACGGGACGGGTACCAACTTAGGGCCAAATGAACAGATAACGCCGTCGGATTACGGAGCATCATCTAGTGTTGGGTTACAGCTATATGCCAAATGGGTACAATCTTCTGGCTACCTACAGACCTGGAGCGGTTGTAGCACTTTGAACGAAGGTGAAGTGATTGCCCTTACAGATAGCCGCGACGGTAATGCTTACGCCGTGACAAAACACCCAGATGGTCATTGTTGGATGATGGAAAACCTCCGGTTGGATTTGTCGGACACAGATCTCACTATAACCGAACAAAATACAAATAAACCTACAGCTACATTCGAAAGTGCAGTTAATACCAATCATCCTGCATCTTCCAATGGTTTCTGCACTTCCACCGGTGCACAATGCTTAAACACGATATACCACAATACAAACAATACAAATCGTCAATTGACAGCATCGCATAATACAAATAATAACAATAGCTCATGGTATTCTTATGGCCACTATTACAACTGGTATACTATTACGGCCGGAAACGGTACTTCTAGTACCTCCACAATGGGGGCTCAGGTTGATGGAGATATTTGTCCATACAACTGGAGACTTCCGACCGGCTACGGCACTTCTGGTGATCTCGCGAATCTAGATGCGCACATGCCTAATGGAACAGGCAATGACGACAGTACCGCTGCTGGTAGTGCGCGTTGGCGTACCTGGCCGTACAACTTTATTTATAGTGGTGAACAGAGATCCGCCGGCTACAATAGAGGTACTTCAAGTAGCTATGCAACTATGAATGCTAAGGATGCTGGCAATACAGCGAACTTGTGGCTCAAAACAGATGGGGTGAAATTTGTAACTAACGGTACAGCAAAATGGCGTGGTCAAACCGCACGTTGTATGTATATGGAAGATTATCATGCCCGCGGCGATATTCATTATGATGCAAATGGTGGTACTGGTACAATGACAGATGAGATTGATGTGAGCTTTGCTACGGCAGTAGCGGCCAATAATGGCTTTACGAAGGCACATTCTACCTTCAAAAATTGGAATACTGAGGCGGACGGCTCAGGGGTAGTAGTAATGGAAGCAGGCTCAGTGATGGCTGCTGCTCAGGCTAAGGATATCGATGAAGGGGAGACTTTGACCCTGTATGCCATTTGGGAATCAATATTTGATTTAGTGTACGATGGCAACGGCGCAGATGATGGTTCTATGACGAGCGTTTCGGTAAACGATTTACAACAAGGTGTTCGTACCCTGGTAGCATCCAACTACTCACGTGCTGATTATGGGTTTGCTGGTTGGAGTCTAGATAGTACTGCTGCTAGCAAATTAGCTAGCGGTCAACCTGTTACAATTTATGGGCCAAACGAAAAAATCACCGTAGACAATGCATTCTATAATAATGCAGATCAAAATAACCAAATTACCCTCTATGCTGTATGGATACCAGAAGACACTACATACACAATGCAGACATTTGGTGCCACCGAATGTAGCAATATGAGCGTAGGTGATGTCTTGGCTCTCAAAGACGCACGCGACAATAATACATATATGGTTGCAAAACATGCAGATAATAACTGTTGGATGGCAGAAAACCTCCGCTTAGACCCAAAGACAGCTGGGTTTGATGCCAGCAACACAAACCAACCTACCCCAGCCTTCGTTACAAGAGCACCAAATGCTAATTCCTCAAATACACTGTGTAACACCGATGATAGCGCCTGTAATGATGAGGTGTATTACAACACAAATAACATTAATCGAGACTTCCCTGCAGCGCATAATAGCAATCAAGTCAATAAATCATGGTATAGCTATGGTGTAATGTATAACTGGTATACCGCAACGGCAGGCAACGGCACTTTTGCTTTGGGTTCCGGTGAAGCAGCGGGTGACATCTGTCCATACGGGTGGCGCCTACCTACTGGTGGAGCTAGTGGTGAAACGGTGACACTAAATACCATGGAGAACAATGGCTCTGGGGCTACCGATGCTGGGTTAGTGAAATTCCCTGTCAACTTTGTCTACTCAGGCGATTATAATCATCAAAGCCCAGGTGGCCGAAACTCATTTGGTCGTTGGTGGACTTCAACCCCAGTGGTGGATGCGAACACTTGGAAGGCGTACCGTCTAGGGACTGTGGCAACAGGAGCCACCCCAGCAGGCAGCTGGAACAAGTGGGACGGCTTCGCAGTACGATGTATCGTAAAGCTGTCAAATACCTAGGTACATATATAATATTATAGAGCCAACATAACTGGAGACTCGTAGCAAATTATTATCATTGTTTGTATCTAGATGGGCATCTGACACACAAGTGGAGATTAATATATATATATATATTAAATGTATTATTTATTCACTTCTCAGTGCTTCAACTGGATCTTTTTTGCTAGCAGAGTGGGCTGGGATAAACCCACCAATAAGAGTTAGAATCACGCTAAGTAGTACTAAGAACGCTGCAGTGTTTGGAGCTAGGGCGGCAGAAAGTGGAATATCTCCTGTAAAATGATGAAGGACCAAATTAATAAGTGGAATCACCAGATAAGAAAACCCAATTGCGAAGAGACCGCTAAGAAGTCCAATGATAAATGTCTCTGCATTAAATATATTAGATATATTATGTTTGGATGCACCAATAGCGCGTAAAATACCGATTTCTTTGGTGCGCTCATACACGGAGATATAGGTGATAACACCAATCATGATAGAAGAGACGATGAGTGAAATCGAAACAAACGCAATTAATACATAAGACACGGCATCTACAATCGTCTTTACACTAGACATCAGCATTCCTGTAGTGTCGCTATATTCGATCACGCGTGATTTCTGGCCAGCTGCATTCATTTTGTCATTATAATCATCTAGCCACTCCATAAAATGAGTCTTGCCATCAAAACTCTTAAAGTAGAACGAGATATGAGTTGGGTCATCAATCGGCTGGTAACCAAGTATTTGTAAATTGGTCTGCAAAGTAGATTTTTTCTTGGTAAACATCGCCGAGACAACTCGCTGTAATTCGTCTTGCGAAAAGTTTAGCCTAAACGCACCAGTAATAGCATTAGGCTCTACATGAAATGCGTTTGCAAAACTATTTGTGAGATACTTAGACAAATCGCCGACTTTGGTAAGAACCTCAGTTTTAATTTTTGCGTCAGTCATAATTACAGAAAATGTATCAAATGCGGTAGTTACCTGTGCGTTAGTAATATAATCATCAACTTGGGTGCCCGGAGGCATAGCAAAGTAACCAGCCACAAGCCCAGAAAATGGTTCTATGAACGCTTCACCAGGCACGTAGTAGGCTTCAGTTAAATCATTAAACCCGATCTCACTAACTACGCCCGAGACAAAATTCATAAAGGCTGTTTGATCTGCAAGCGCTGCCTGTTCTTCTGGAGTTAATGTAGACATTTTTGTGACAACTGCAATAATGAGGCTCTTCAACTTATTGCCCAGTGCTTCTTTTGCCGGCTTTGTATCCACGGAAATATCATTAGAAATACCAGAAATATATTCTTGAATCTTATTTGAGATAACTGTCTGATCAATATCTACACCGAATGCTTTAGATAGTGCTGCCTCATCCACACTAACTAAATCTTCAAATTTAAAATTATAGTTATCGTTGCTTGCACCAAACTTTGCATTGGAGAAAATATCAACAGTCGGATTATCTAGTTGCTTTTTGACGATTTCAGAACCAGACGAAACTTCAATAATATGTTCAATTAAACTTGGTAAATAAAGTATACCGTTCCCTATTGCGAGCATGTCAGACTTCGGCGTTACAATACCAACAATCTTTAGTGGTTCAGACTTATTATTGTATACATCCATCATAAAGTTGGTTTTGTTGGACATATCTTCGTATACATTATATTTAGCATTGTATTTATAAGTATCACCCGGCATAACAAGGCGAAGATCGAGATTTAAAATATCGTCATATTCGAGAGTTAAAGGATTTTGTTCTACGTTTACGCTTTCGCCACCCATAATTTTGGTGATGATAGTATTAAGTGCATCGGTATCATGAAGACCGAGCGAATAAGTGAGTAGGTCATTAATTTCTGACGGATTTGCGAGCGCGACTACGATCTCATTGTATTTCTCTGGATAACGTCCAGCTACGATGTCAGTGTCATTTTTGATGTTGGATAAATCGTACTGCTTGAAAACAGAAGTAAGGTTTGAATATGAAGACATTAATGTGGTATCACCAAGAATAGTTGTGAACAGCGAATTCGGGTTTAGTTTTGCAAGTTCGTTTGTGGCATCAATCGTATAAATCATCGGGTCGATGTTGTATTCTTTTTCAATCAAACGAATATCATCATCGACTTCGTCATAATGCTCATTAATATATTCTTGCAACGAAATTAAATCATTTTTTGCAACGTCACCAAGTGTAGTTGTAATTACTTGGTTTTCATGAATTTTACCATCGTTTTTCTTTTCGCCGCCACCAGTAATACTAAGTAGTATGCTCGTAAAATTAGTCGACTCGCGCTGAATCATTAATGGGTACGATGTTAAGGTGTCACGCTCTATCGTATCAATATAATTTTGGAAACCAGTCGATACGGCAGAGATTAAAGCTATACCAATGATACCAATCGAGCCAGCTACGGCTACTAGAATAGTGCGAGCTTTTTTCGTGAGGAGATTATTCAAAGACAAAGTAAGCGCAGTAAAGAAAGACATTTTGGTCTTTTTGCTTTTCTTTTTGGACGTAGCTTCATCTATATTGGTTTGTGCGTTTCCGTCATAGACATCCGAATCAGAAGTGATCTCGCCATCTTTTAATGTAATAATGCGTGTAGCATATTCATCGGCTAATTCTGGGTTGTGTGTCACCATGATTACTAGTTTATCTTTGGCGATACCCTTCAGTAGCTCCATGATTTGGATACTGGTTTCAGAATCCAGTGCGCCAGTAGGCTCATCGGCAAGTAAAATATCAGGATCGTTCACAAGTGCACGTGCGATAGCGACACGCTGCATTTGACCACCAGATAGTTGGCTTGGTCTTTTATCTATATGTTCTGCTAGTCCCACATCAGAAAGTGCCTTTTTGGCACGACGAATCGACTCGCGCTTTGAAATACCCGAAAGAGTTAGTGCAAGGCGGACATTTTGCAAGACTGTTTGATGTGGAATCAAATTATAACTCTGAAAAACAAATCCAATCCTGTGGTTGCGGTAACTATCCCAATCCTTATCGCGAAATTTCTTAGTGCTCCTCTCATTGATGGTAAGATCTCCAGAATCATATTTATCCAGCCCACCAATAATATTAAGAAGGGTTGTCTTGCCCGAACCAGATGGCCCAAGAATTGCCGCAAATTCATTTACACGAAAATTAATGCTAACTTTCTTTAGTACAACACGACGAATCCCACCGGTCTCATAGACCTTGGTTACTCCACGTAACTCTAGCATACATTTATTATATCATAAAACTTATGAAAATCTAAGAGTAAAAACAGTTTCTTTTGAATTTGAATCAACGGAAAAAATCCAACCATGATTATCAGCAACTGACTTTGCGATAGAAAGTCCAAGCCCAACTCCTTCTGCAGATTTATCTGTTTGATAGAACCTATCAAATACATGCGGTAAGTCATTTTTGTCAATTTTTGCACCATCATTTGCAATGACAATAGTATGCTCGTCTGCTTGTAGTCGAATATACTTGTCGGAATATTTTATCGCGTTATCCAACAAAATACCGAGAATTTGGGAAAGAGCGCTGGAGTCTACTTTTATCTGGATGTCTGATACGTTAAACTTAAAGTTTATATCTCTCATTCGTGGCTCAAAAGTTCTAATATTGTCTGCGATAAATTCTTTCAGATTGACAGAATCAATGGCTCTAGTAGTATCCAGGTCGGTACGAGTAAGAGTGAGAAGCTCATTGTTAAGTGTGGTAAGTTTTATCGTCTCTTTTTCAACATTTTTTATCCATTTGTTCCCTTTTATATCAGCCGCTTCTAGATTTGCGGCAATCGCTGCTAGTGGTGTTTTGATTTCATGTGATGCATTGGCAATAAAAATCTTTTGCGAATCGTAGGCTTTACGAATTGGTTTAATTGCCTGTTCCGCAAGAAAATAAGAAATCAAAACAACGGCAATTTCAATAGCGATACCGGCTCCGGTAAGAGCAAATAGTAACTGTCTCGCCGCAGCTTCTTTCTCTTCTTTAATTATATCCTGCATAAAATCTTGCATTTCCATATTTAATTCAGGCGCATCTTTTGGCATAGGAGGCCTATGATCCGCAGATTGCGTTGCAGAGATATAAATCGCCGAAAAAACAATAAGAATCACCACTGAAGTGACACCAAGGTTAATTAAAACCAGTTTATTCCTTAATTTTGAAAACATAATTTATACCCAAGCCCTCTTATTGTTTTTATCTCGGTTTTGCTATTCATATCTTTTAACTTACGTCTGAGATAGCTCATGTATACTTCTACATAGTTTTCGTCAAATTCAGAATCCGCGCCCCACACACGCGCTAATATTTGTGCCTTGGTTGTAGCGGCTTCAGTATTTTTCATCAAGATTTCAAGAATTCCAGCTTCTGTATCGGTAAGTTCGATGCCATTTACGGTGCGATTGCCAATATCATAGACAAGATCGCCGAATTCAAGAGTCTTCGCCTGTTGCAAAGGCGGTCTACGAGTCAAAGCATTAAGTCTAGCCACAAGTTCGGCCGTCTTGAATGGTTTTGCAAGATAATCATCAGCCCCGACTTCGAGCCCTTTTACTTTATCTTCTACTTCTCCAAGCGCCGAAAGCATAATAACCGGCGTCGTCACACCACGTGAACGAATCGTTTTAAGAATATCTAAACCAGACAACTTTGGCAACATGATATCTAATACTATCGCATCATAATTTGGTTTCAGGGCTAGTTCTAGCCCTTCCGCGCCATCGGCGGCATGATCCACTTTAATATTATTTTTCTTCAAAACGTGAATTACGGCTTCTGCCAAGAATTGTTCGTCTTCTACATAAAGTATTCTCATATTTATATTATAATATGTGAACTTTAAAGAAACCTTAAAAATGCTATCTTCGTTGCATCGACCCATTAGGGCCAGTAGAAGCACGGTTACTTGTAACGGTGGAAGTAATTAATACTTCGTCGATTAGCTCGTCATCGATATATATTTTATATTGCTCGCCAATATTAAAAGAACTCGAAACGGCAGCGATATGCGAGAATTTCTTTACGGAAGTATGTTCAAAAATTGGCTTATCGTCTGAGTCGACAATCGTTACTATACTTCCAGAAGGGTAGGTGTTAGAAAGAAAATAACTGATACTATTGACAGTAGATTTGCTTCCAAAGTTTTCAGCCATACCTGAAGAGCCAAGAGCAAGTGCTTCGCCACCTTTTACTACGAAACCCAGACCAGCATCGAGCGCACCATTGCCACTACTAGTTGGCCCATCTACCACAAGATAACCACCATTAATATAGACATAGCCATTACTATCAATGCCATCGCCACCAGCATTCACATAAACATCACCACCATTTATCGTAAGTATACAGTTTTCGTCTGCATCCATCATACCACCAGGACGTGGTGTATTCGATGTTGCAACACCAGTACCAGCATTAATACCATCATCAGAAGAATTGACCGAAATAATACCGTTATTGATAGTTATAATAGGCGCCTCAATGCCTTCTTGGCTTTTTTCAATCTTGATGTATCCGTTGTCAACGATTAGGTATTTCGTTGCATGGATACCATCATCCCCACTATTAACCGAAACGCTGCCATTCTCAATATAGACATAGCCTTTCCCATTGTCTGTGTCATTTGTAGATTTTATGCCATCCGCACCAGAATTGATAAAAATAGAGCCACCAGCTATCCTAACGCTATCCTTCCCTCGTATTCCGTCATCAACTGTATATATATTATATATACCTTCACGAATAGTTAAATCGTCTTTCGAAACAATGCCATCCTGAAAATTAGACGTAATATTTAGCATGCCTGTACCATAAAATGATAGATCAGCTTTAGAATAAATAACCCCATTAACGTCTTCATCATATTTAGAAGAATATGATGAGCCATCTTTAAGATAATTTACCCCCTCTAAGACAATTAGTAGTTCCTCTGCTTCTGTACAAGAAATAGCGGGCCCGCTAGTGTTTTCAATTGATATATTGTTAAGCACTAATCTCACGAAGCCACCAGTGGCATTTATATTAATAGAACCATCAGACAAAGAGCCAGTAAGATTATAAGTTCCGGATTTATGTATATATAAGGTTTCAGAAAGTTCCACATCGTATGAAGGATATTTACTCCAATCAACATTCAAATCATCATTATCGATATCAATTAAACTACTAATACTGTTGGAAGGAGAGTGCCCGAGCTTCTCATTTATCAGGACACCGCCAGCAATTGCTAAAACGGCTATAGGAATAACTAATAGCCATCTATAAGACATTATATATCCTCTTCAAGCACAGGCTGGCTGAGCAAGACTTTGAGATTGCAGTTCTTTACACGTATCTCATCCAAAAATTCTTTTTCTTTTACCCCATTTTTGAATTTGATATCATAAGTAAGATCATAAAGGCTCCCCATGTTTACAGTCTTCATGCGAATCAAATTAGCTTTAACGGTATATTTGCGGAAGATCGCATTGAATGCTTCATCATAATCCAAATCTTCAGGAATTGTTATCTTGAGTATACGTTCGTTTTTGTTTGGTTCTAATATGGAAGTATAAGAAAAGAGAACGATAGCAAAAATAGTAATTACAGTCATGACTACTGCAAACAAAACATGCCCCATGCCGAGCGCAAGGCCAACCATCATCGCGAAAAAGACACTGAGCAAATCTTTAGCGCGACCCTGAATGGAGCGGAAACGGATTAAGGAGAATGCGCCCAAAATCGCGATAGATGTGCCAAGATTACCATTAATCATTATCATCACTGCCATCACAAGAAGAGGCAAGACTACGAGCGTAGTAAGAAAACCTTTTGTTGTTTGTGAAGTAAATTTGTGTGTAATGGCGATAGCTAAACCAAGAGCCAAGGCGACTCCAGCACATATCAGAGCAGTCGTAATGCTGAGCCCAGTAGTTGTTGTATCAAATATACTATTAAACATCATTCTCCTTTCGCATTATTTCGTATATTTTTCCAATCTTCGAAAAACTAGTAGGATAGGCTTTTGCATACGACAAGGCTTTTGCAAGCCAAAGTGGCATCACCCCACCCGCTTTAATCTCCATTATAATATTTTTTTCATTATTAAAGTAGTGTTTATCGTCAGATTTTTTAGTAAATTTTAAGTTTTTGCCCCGATATTTTAAGTTTTCATCAAAAGTGACTCTTAGATTGTCTTGTCCAGTATAACTTACACGGTCATAATAAACCAATATCTTAGGTTTTAAATCGAAATACTTAATTAAATAGTTTATTTCTTTTGCAATTTGGGTATCAGCAGGCGATTCCTGTTCTGCGGCAGCTAGTTCAACGATATTCTTTTTTCCTTTGATGAGTTTTTCGTAGTCTTTTTTTGTAATCAAGACACGTCTCTTGTAACCGTTATTATATTCCTTGCCACGTAATTTAGTTTTAATCTCCAAAAACACCCGATCGTACCCACCATAAGACCTGGCACGAAGCTTTTCTTTAAACTCCGGCTTTTCAATCGATTTAACTATCAAATCAAAATTGTCTGTATCAAAATAAATATTAAATATTTTAGACTTAAAATAGTCACTCTCGGACATATGTTTTTTTATGGTCGAAATAAGCTCTTTTTTCTGATCTTTATCTATGACATATTTTTTTTCGATTCGGTCAAACACTTTATCGTTCATGTTACAATTATAGCAACAATGGTTTAAAACAAACTAAAAATCAAAATATTTTATATGCTTGTGCTATAATTAAATAAAAGGAGGTCAATGCAACTAATTGTTATATTACTTGCGACAGTTTCTATCCTTACTATTCTTTCGGGTGTTACTGTCTTTTTTGGATCAACAAAAGGTTACAAGGTAAGAGCATTCTGGTTTTTGCTAGCTGCACTGTTTGCAACGGTCTGGATGCAGACTATTACCTGCTTTCTTATTGCTAAACCAGGCTCAGAAGAGGCTCTTTCGTGGCCAATTAGGCTCACATTTATAAGTGCCATTTTACTTGACATTGCATTCTTGGCCTACACTTCTTGGATGCAAAAGTTTGGGCGTATCATTTCATGTATCTTTATCATATTTGGTAGCCTCGTTTCGATATGGATCGCTTGTTGTCCAGAAGCACTATATACCGACGTTTCGTTCACGAATGTAGGCAATAGCGTCAAGATGGTTATTGGCCCATTATTCTTTACATATGTTGTATTCTTCTCGACTATCGTTCCAGCTATTATATTTGCTCTATTCCGCCATTATCTCTCAGAAAGAAAGAAAAAGAACAAAATCACAGGTGACATTATTATTATGACAAGCTTCGGTATCTCAAGTTTAATAACCGTCGCCTTTAATTTAGTTATGCCTCTCCTCGGTTATTGGGATTTGATTTGGCTCGGGCCACTCGCACTTTCTATTACGATTATTTCGTTCTACTATACTATTTTGCGTTATTCAGTTTTGAATCTTCAATCCATATGGCTGAGGGCATTTTCATACATAGTTATCTTTTCATCACTCGCAATTATATATATGGTGATATTCTCGCTGATATTTGCCGGGATGTTCCGTGGTGCGCAGCCAAGCACCGAAGTAATCATCCTTAATTTCGTAATGATTATTATTTTCTTAATTCTAATGCCAGCAATAAACGAACTACTCGTATTTGTGCGTTCACTTATATCAAGTAAACAGGATAAAAAGAAGGTAGAAGCAAACAAGAAAGAATAGTATGGAACCGCACGTACCTACAAATAAGCAAACAGAAGGAATGCAAAAAAAGAACAGGATGACTATCCTGCTCTCTATCAACGCAGCGGCGATAGTAATTGCTGGAATTTTGATTGCTAGTGCAATTTGGTTTAATGGTGGGGCAGATTTTCACGTCGTTGGCGAACGCTCGGATATTGTTGATGATGACGCAAATGAATTATCACTTTTGGAGTCTGTTTCCGATTCAGATGCAAAACCTACAACAGATATTAATACAATCAAGAATGATGATTATATTTCATCATCATCGCACGAATTCGACAGCTCAGCTGTTCCGGACGGCGAATTATGGAATGAAACGTACGTTACGATATACGCCACGCCAGATATTGATATCTGTGTAAGCGGTAGCTTATCAAACTTAGGCGATATGTATTGGCAAACATCCAACGCTAAGGTAATCTCAGGCTTTTATAATTCTGCTCGTACGTGGCTTGGATATGACGCATCCACATGTAAATATCCGGTCATAAAAGGAATCGGTACAACCACAATTACGGCCGGAACATATGATGGCAAAAGAAAAGATTCAATTACTATCAACGTCGTCATGCCGCCAGTAGATCAATGGAAACACGAAGTCTTGACTTTAGTTAATAAAATTCGCACAAAGAACTCGCTCGGCCAGTTGACCTGGGGAGATACATGTGTAGACGGCGCAAACACTAGGGCAAACGAAACCAAGACCTTATATAGCCATACTAGACCAGACGGCAGAAGCTGGGCCACAGCGTGCCCTGCCCCAGCGGGTACCCAAGGCGCCAGTGGTGAAAATTTGGCAATTGGTAATGCAGCCGTATCTCCAGCTACAGTAGTAGCCCTTTGGATGGGCTCTGAAGGCCACCGCGCAAACATACTAAACCCTGAATTTACAAAGCTCGCCGTCGGGTTTGAATTTGATTTAGAATCAGAATACAAAACCTACTGGTCACAATTCTTCAGTACTTACTAAAGTAGGATAAATACTATAAAAATGGTTTTCAAAATTAGCACCAAATTCGCGAATTTTTGTAAATGATACTTGGTTTGTCATCACTACGACGACGAAATGCCTATTGAACTCAGGAAACTCTACGATAGCAGCATCATGATATATGTTCCAGTAGCCGCCATCAGCATTGTAATCCCACCCTACTTTATCATAAACATTAGCACGAGAAAACCCAGAAGGTAAACCCTGGCGCCAATTATAAGTAGTAGGAGGTTGTACCAATAAAGAATCTTTCACTACAGAAATCAAACTAGGGTCATTGAAGTCCGGATGAGTATAAAAACGTTTCATGATGGCAAGAATATCATTCGGGTTGGAAATAAGATTAGAAATGCTTGAATTAACAATACCATAGTCTTTTACAACAATACTGTCTAGTTCTTCGTGACCAATCATATTCCAAAGGGTCTCGGCGCACGGAGAATACGATTCACGAATAGATTTATCTAAGCATTCTAAAACAGTGTATCCTGTATATCCAGCGATTTCATTTGGGTCTAAGGCTCCACTTTGTATTCTTCGATAACCTTCATAGACTACAAATAGCTTATATAGTGAAGCGGTATTATATGATTCGCTTGGATTAAACTCACCAACAGTCTCATCGCGTTCGATATCGTACACAAGCACGCTGCGATTACCCCTAGTGGAATTAACAAAAGAATCAACAATGGATTGAAAATCTATCGACGGAGGGAGTTCTGGTTCTGGTTCTGGCTCAGGCTCAGGTATAAAAGAGGAGTCGCTATCGTACGGTCCAGATTCTTTTGGTTTAGTAAAATTGTAAATGATAAATGCAACAGCCAATGTTATAGCAAAAAACAAACAAAAAGTAACCGAAAACGTAATATATTTGCTGGATTTTGAGTTATTTATGGCCTTACGTTCTGGAGCCTCGTGAGCCACCATCTTGTAGTCTCCTTATCTAATAATCTAGTCTGCATATTACTGTCATATATTGTGCCAGTAAGGGTAGTTTGAAGAAGCTTCCCCTTGTAAAAATAATGCCCAAGTACTAAGCTTCTAGTAGTGCCAGGCCACCAAATTTGGTCAAAGAAAAGATTCCCAAGCCCATAATAAATTACCCCATTACCATATAATTCATATGTCTGAGCTTGGTGAGCAGAAGTCCCTACTACCAAATCTGCACCTAAGTCAATTAAATGCCTAAAGAAGCCAACCTGATCTCCAGCCGAAGAGTTTGCGTAATCGCAAATTGTACTTTCATATGTAAAATCATAAGAACTACATTCATAATATTGAATATCCACAATTACGAAATCACCACGCTCCTTGGCCGCAGTAATTTCAGCTACGGCATTTTCCTCATAATATTGATTTGCTCCAGGAGTTGCATCATAAGTAGCACCACCAGTAGATTGGTTATACGCCAAAAAAGTTATGCCGTTCCCTTTTTGGTCTATTAGCAATGGTTTTGCGGCGTCAGTAGCAGTTTTGCCACCACCAACCATTTGAATATTATTCGAAATATAAGTATCAATCGTATCAATAGCGGCTTGGTCGCCACAGTCTTGATTGTGATTACCAGTTAGTTCGACGATGTCGAGCCCAATCGAAGTCAAAGTGTCGACAAAACGAGGATCGGAACAAATATTAGAAGAATTAGCGTAACTCGTAAAAGAAGATTCATTGGACGTGTGGGTTAAATCAAAACCAGACAAAAAGTCTTTGATATTTGCAGAAAAATAAGTAGCGTCGCCTACTGCCGAAAGTTTCTTGTTCATCCCGCGAGAAAGAGCCGTAACTCCTGTTTGGGCAAATGTAAGAACAGTATCTTTTGAGGGTGCTTCAATTTTGAAATCATTACCAATGAGCGGGAAAATTTCATCATAGTACTTTTCAGATTCGAATTTAATAATTGTAAAGACGGCGCCTTTTTCAAAGTTGTCTAAATAATACTCCCCATTAAGTTTAAGTAGATGCTTTTTAAAATCTAAATCATTAAAATCAATCAAAGAGTATTCCGTTGATTCGTTATTAAGGAGTTCATCAGGATTTTCGGCAATAATTCCTTCTCCTAAACTATAGAAATTGCTAACAGGAACATATATTTTATATAAGAATTCGCCCTCAACCAAATTGTTTTTAGCAAAGGAATTATAAGTAGAAATATGGACGTCTTTATCTAGGTCAACATTTTCATTAAAAATCTCACTGAGCTTAGTTTGTGTTTCCTCATCGAAAGGACCATCAAAATAAACTACCCCAGGAATTCGAAAAATGCCAGTTTTTGTAAAAAACTGTACGCCAAAAAATGTACCAAGCGTTATAAAAATAAAACAAACAAAAGAAATAACAATAATTTTTAGGCTACCCTTGTTTTGTCTCGCCATAATCATATTATACCACACAGGAAAATAGAAATATATGATATAATATTCTTATGTTTAAGTGGGCAAAATGGCACGAAAAAAGCGATGCTACTAAGGATATTTTGTCTCCAAATGGGCGCATCAAATGTGTTTTTGCTCTAAAGAATAGCCAGATATCTTATTATGTGTATAGAGATGAGAAGTTAATCGTGAGACCTTCGCGACTAGGTTTTATGATTTGCGGAGAAGAGCCACTAACTAGTGGATTAAAACTAGTACGTGCACAGAACAAAAAACACGAAGAAACAATTGAAATGCTGTGGGGAGAGGATAGATACTTAGGCAACAATTATAATGAGATGGCCTTCTATCTCGCAGAAGATAAACATGAAAAACGAATTTTTACGATAAGATTTCGTGTGTTCGATGACGGTGTTGCATTTAGGTATGAAATACCGCCACAGCCAAAATTTCAACGCATCACAATTAAAGATGAACTAACCGAATTTAATGTTGATCAAAACTCGACCGCATGGCAAATCCCAGCTTTTCAACCAGATCGATACGAATATAATTATGAAAAATGTTCAGTATTTGAAATTGAGGGCTCTGTGCATACCCCACTTACACTTCATACGCCGACGGGCTATTACCTTTCGATTCATGAAGCAGCACTGTATAATTATGGCTCTATGACCATCAAATTAAATAATTCAAAAGCATTGCAGTCAGATATCACGCCACTATCAGACGGCACAAAAGCCCACCTGCTACTTCCATTCCAATCCCCTTGGCGCCTAATCATGATTGCGGATTCCGCTATTGGCCTCACAACGAATAGAATTATGTATGTATTGAATGATCCGCCAACGGGAGACTTTAGCTGGGTAAAAACTTTGAAATTTATTGGCATTTGGTGGGCAATGTATGTTGGTGAATGGACTTGGGCACCCGGAGATCGTCATGGCGCTACAACGGAGCATGCTAAACAATATATAGACGCAGCTGTTAGACTAGGTATTAGTGGCCTATTAATCGAAGGATGGAATGATGGTTGGGAAGGCGACTGGCTAGAAAATGGAGTTAATAACAAATTTACTGTCACCGCAGATGATTTTGATATGGAAAAAGTAGCTCGTTATGCTAGGGACAAAAACATAGAAATCGTTGGGCATCACGAAACAGTTGGGTTTATTGATAATTATGAAAACCAACTCGAAAATGCATATAATTTTTATCTTATTAACGGCATACACTACATAAAAACCGGTTACGCTGGAAGTATGATGACGATAAACGGCCGCAAAGAATACCATCATTCACAGCTAGGAGTCAATCATTATCAAAAGACAGTAGAACTAGCAGCAAAAAAACATATTTGTCTTGACATCCACGAGCCAATCAAAGGTACAGGTATAGAGCGTACTTGGCCGAATTTGCTTAGCCGTGAAGGCGCGCGCGGGCAAGAATATGAAGGTGGAGCACTTAGCCCATCGCACGCTTGCTATTTGCCGTATACAAGGCTTTTATCTGGGGGAATGGACTATACGAATGGAATTTTAGACATCACTAACAGTGTCAAGCGCATAGCCACAACAGTAACGCGCCAGTTGGCATATTTCGTCACATTTTATTCTGGTATGGCCATGGCTGCAGATCGACCATTTATATACGAAGACAGATTCCACGATTTATATAAGTTTATTAATGATGTACCAACCAATTTCGAAAAGACAATCCCGCTTGCTGGCGAAATTGGTGAATATTATATAGTCGCCAGAAAAGACCGCGACAGCGAAAACTGGTATATTGGTGGCGTGACAAATGAAAACTCACGTAGAATTCTTTTAAATCTCGATTTTCTAGATAACGGAGTATATGCAGCGGAAATTTATATGGATTCTGCCGATGCGCATTTTCGCGGTAATCCATACGGTCATCAAATCATCAACAAAAACATTGGTAGAAACGAATCATTAGATATTTCTATGGCAGCTGGTGGTGGCTTTGCTATTAGGCTCGTGAAGCAAATATAATCAAACGATGCGAAGAATCGCCATTGTCGTATAATTCACCATAGCATGTCATAAGTACGATAGTATCTTTGTCGCTAGGCGCAAGTAGTTTTTTCATACTAATAGCCGATTTTTCGGACACCTCTATCTGATATATATTATATATATAGTCGTTATAGATAATTTCATCGCCAAGAGTTGCATCTATCAAATTAGAAAAGACTGTTGTTGAATGCCCGAATAATAATGTTTTGTTATTGTTCTTAGAATAACTACCTACATGTTTTGCTGGTGTTTTTAATTCCCCATCAGTTAACGGGACGTCGGAAACACCAGATTCAAGTTCTATGCTCGGGATAGAAATCTGGCCAGTAATCGGATAGTCCAACGCTTCTGCAGGCTCAAAATACTTCAGTAAACAAAAAGTAAAAACAGAAAAACACGCTATCGCGATAATAATTCGGAAATCCCAATAACTCTTTACTCTCACCACACTCCTTTTTCTAATTATAGCATAAGAACTAAATACTGTGCTATAATTTTTTTATGGAAAAAATAACTGAAACCATTTCCGAAATATGCAAATCCTATATACCAAAAATCCGTGCGATAGGAATCACTTTTGATTTAGATTTTCCAGATACAACCATCACAGTAGAAAGTAAACAAAGAGTAAAAGAAGGTATTGAAAAAGGATTAAAATCGGCAATCAAACGCACAAAAAACGGGAATATTAAACTTACTGTCAAAAAAGGCGAGATAACTTTGCAAGACACCGGCACAATCATAGACAAAGCGACCTGCCGCAAACTTACTACAGAACATTTTATTGTGAAATCACGTGTTGGTTTTGGTACAACTTTTACGATTAAATAATTAAACGCCAGGGTTAAACTTTTTTATACGTTTTTCATGTAATTTATAATTTTTGTCATGGGAACCAACTTCGGCCCAAAATGCTTTTGAATGATCCATATGATTAAGGTGAGCAAGTTCATGCAAAATCACATAATCCCTAAGCGGTTCTGGCACTTTCATGAGACCTATATTAAGAGAAATGGTTTTATTAGACGAACAACTCCCCCAACGAGTATTAGCGTGAGTTAGGCGGCATCTATCATAATTATAGCCGTAAAGTTTTGCGTAATAGTCTAATCTATAAGGAAGGTATTCTTTGGCTTTTTTTGTCAGTTGTTTCTTTTGATAATCTCTGGCTCTTTGGGTCGAAGGATCTTTGACTGGCAAAGATTTTCGAATATTTTCACGGTTTAACCTTAAAAACCTTTTTGCTAAAAATTCAGAAGTGTATTGCGGCACAGACATTTGTAAACGCCCAGAAGTGGAAATGGAAAATTTTATATTCCGAGCGAGCGGACTTTTTCTTACAATTACTTCGCCAAATTCTTTATCATTAATTAACATCAGCTAGTCCAGCAAGGACATGCTTGTTCTGAGTTTCAAAAGTATGTTTACCAGAAAGTATAATAGGATTCTCAGAATCGGCAGGTGCCTCAAGTTTTGATGTAGCAGTATCAAATGCTTCCTTTGCCTCTGCAACTGTCTTAAAGCGCTTTCTCATCCTAGCACGCAATGTATTGACATCGGTTTGAATCCAAATGAGTGAGACCTCATAGCCAAGGCCTTTTAAGAGTTCCTTAACTTCAACGCGCTTTTTTTCTGTGCCAATTCCACCTTCAATAATAATAGTGGCTTTGGTTTTTGCGATTTGTTCAAGGAAAAGAAGAACGTTTGGACGAGAAAGAGCACCCTTCATCGCAATTTCATCAATATTGTAATATGCCAACCCATATTTGTTTGCGAATTTCTCCGCAAAAGTAGTTTTGCCGCTGCAAGGCGCACCGAAAACAAGCAGAGCACGTGATTTAGACTTAGTATTACCTTCCATAATACCTATATTGTAACATATATAATAGATTATGTACAAGAAAAACTGCTAATTCTTAATTATTTATACCATGATGCGCAGTAAACGAACTAGCATCGAGCTTTTTTAATAAGAAATTATTATCGTTACAATATTGGATGATTCTCTCAACGGCTTCAACCGAAAAGCCTTTTACGTCATGTTGTAATACAACTGAACTTTCTCCCCACTTCAGTCTAGAAACAACATTATTGTATACTTCGTCCGCGGAAGAAGCCCCACCGGCATCGTTTGAATCTACATTCCAGTCGAAGTAAGTAAATCCACGCGCCGTTATTTCATTAACAAGCCGGCTCATAATACGAGTATGCCCATCATACCTTCTACTAACTAAATTTGAACTACCACCCGGAAAACGCATAAGCATAGAAGTTTCTCCAGTTTGCTCTTTTACTAGATTTTGTATAGAAGTAAGGTCTTCAAAGAAAGCATCATCATTACGATAGACGTATGAATAGTCGTGAGTAAAAGTATGAAGAGCAACAGTGTGGCCTTCTTCATGTTCTCTTTTGATAAGACTACTATCACCTCGACCAGTCACAAAAAATGTAACTTTAACGTTGTATTTCTTTAGAACATCAAGAAGTGAAGCTGTGTATTCGCTCGGACCATCATCAAATGTTAG
Organism: Candidatus Nanosyncoccus sp.; assembly: GCA_045587885.1. Taxonomy (GTDB): domain Bacteria; phylum Patescibacteriota; class Saccharimonadia; order Saccharimonadales; family Saccharimonadaceae; genus Nanosyncoccus. The sequence goes on from JAZNDC010000033.1 coordinate 47,719, forward strand.
ATATACTACGCCGGCTGGCTGAATCACCTTTACGGTCCGAGTCAATTCAATCTTGTTGTTTGATTGATCCTGAATACTATATTTAATTGCATATTCACCAACGGTGCTAGTATCCACAGTCCCTTCGGTTGTGATAGTAACTTCACTATCGACATCAAAAGCCTCAACGCCCTCATCAATGTATGGTTCACCCTGAGCGACGGTAATTTTATCTCCACCAACAATTTCGACAACGGGAGGATACGTATCAGCCAGTGGTGCAGGAAACTTCTGTTCCATAACTATAGCTACAATAAAAAAGGATATTAAAAGAATCGCTGTTAACAAAAAAGTGATCTGTAATATATGTCGAAACCACAACGTCCTCATGTCATCATTATATAATATTTTTACTTCTTTGAAATAGTAGTTCGAAACTTGAAGAACAAAGCAATCGACAAAAAAACATAAACATTAAAATTTAACATGTTACTATTATGCT
>JAZNDC010000034.1:0-10754 GCA_045587885.1 Candidatus Nanosyncoccus sp.
ATTATTATCATTACTTTGTGGAGTCATAGTGAGAGTGTAGCCAGTTTGGTTGTTGGTAGCTACGTGGATGGTGAGATCTGCTGAACCAAAGGCAGCACCAGTCATGGTTGGGTTGAGATCGATGATGGCTGGGTTTGATGGAACGGTGAGTTCCAAAATAGTGTTTGAAACATCTACAGAAAAAGAGGCGGATCCTGTGGTGGCCGCAAAGGCTGGGCTAACACAAAAGGCTGTTCCTAGTGCTAATAAACCTATAATAGCTACTGATGCCTTTTTCATTTATTTTAGTCTCTTGATTAATTCCTTTAGCTCGATGTCGTTTTTACACTTAAAGGTGAGGCTGCGACCTTTGATAATAGCAACAGCATTATATTTGGCGCTCAAGGCGTGTTCGTCTTTTATGTGTTCATCGCGTTTGATGGCAGTAGCAGATGATTTCTTGGTGTTCTCGGCAAAATATCTCTCGACTTTGCGGGCGGTCCAGCCCTCAGAGATAATCTTTGGCAAGACCTTTTTAATTGTGGCTTCGTCGCGAGAAACGAGCGGACGCATTACGCCTTCGGTGAGACCTTCTTTTACCATGGTCTTTTTGACGTCTTCTGGAAGATTGAGGAGGCGGAGCGTATTATGAATGCTTTGCTCAGATTTACCGACTTTGGCAGCGATATCTTCGGCGGTGAGGTTAAATTGAGTACTTAGTTTAGCATAGGCAGTAGCGAGCTCGATGGCGTTCAAATCTTCGCGCTGGGCATTCTCGATAATAGATAATTCTAGGCGGTTTTGCGAATCTAATGTACGGATGATGGCTGGGATTTTCTTGAGGCCGGCAATTTTACTTGCGCGCCAACGGCGCTCACCGGCAACGATTTTGTATTTCCCCTCTTCTTTCGTAACGACAATTGGCTGGAGGACTCCATGCTCTTTGATGGAAGTAGCGAGAGCATTTAAGGCTTCTTCGCTAAACTCATGGCGTGGCTGCTCTTCATCGCGGACGATGTCTTCAATCTTTAATTCTTTTAGCTGTGACTCACTTTTGTCTTCTTTGGCGGTGAGGTCGAACTCTTCGTCTACTAAATCTGTAGGGATGAGAGCTTCAAATCCACGACCAAGACCTTTTCCTAAACTCATTTTGTTCTTTCCTCCACTTCTTTAGTAAAATCTTTGTAGGCTTTGGCGCCTTTGCTAAATTTGTCGTATGCACCTACCGGCACGCCGTGGCTTGGAGCTTCGGCGAGGCGGACGTTGCGAGGGATAGTAGTCTTAAAGGTGAGATTCTTGAAGTATTTTTTGATTTCTTCGAGTACCTGAGAAGAGAGGCTGGTGCGCTTATCATACATGGTGGCGACGACGCCAAGGAGCTTGAGACCTGGGTTGGCTTGCTTTTTGACAAGCTTTACGGTCTCGAGAAGCTGAGCTACGCCCTCCAAAGCATAGAACTCGGTCTGGACTGGAAGCAGTAGATAGTCTGAGGCAATCATGCCGTTGATGGTAAGTAGACTGAGAGATGGCGGCAGATCAATAATAATATATTCGTAGTTTGCTGCAACTTCGCGAATAGCGTCACGGAGGCGAACAAATTTTTTCTGCATACTAGTAATCTCCACTTCGGCATTAGCAAGCTCTGGAGTGGTGGGGGCGAGATCAAAACCTTTGTATTTGGTGTTTCTGACGCAGTCTTTCATGGCGTTTTTACCAAGGATAACGTCTGTCATGGTGACACCAAGAGCAGGATCGTTTTTGTCTATGCCAAGGCCAGAAGTGGCGTTGCCTTGAGGATCAAAATCTACAAGAAGGGTGGCGCGTTTGTCTTTTGCAAGATAATAGCAAAGATTAACGGCAGTAGTAGTTTTGCCGACACCTCCTTTTTGGTTTGTGATACAAATCACCTTCGCCATAATATTACCATTATAGCATAAAAGGAATAAAAAACTAGCTTTTGCAAACGGTTCACTTCGCGCAGGGAGACAAAAAAATAATAGAACTGGTTCTCTCCTGCGCTTCGCTACGCGCCGGGAATTAAAAAAATAGTTTCAGGCAATTCTTCACCGAAATTATCAGTTTCGGATTCAGAATTGTGAAACTATTTTTTAATTCTCGGGCTTGCTCAATGCAGGCTCAAACCAGTTCTATTATTATCCGATCTTCGTAATCTCGATTTCGGAGTATTTCTGGCGATGACCGGTTTCGGTGTGAACGCGCTTCTTGCTATGGTAGCGGATGACGCGAACTTTGTCGCCGGCAACCTTTGCGGTTTTGACTTTGGCTGAAACCTTTACGCCTTTTACCGTAGGAGTGCCGACAGTGGTTTTGTCACCGTCGATTACGAGTAAAGCATCAGTTTCGAGCTCTTTGGTTCCTTCCGGGAGGAGGTCCACCCGTAGGGTCTCTTTTTCCTCTACGAGATATTGCTTCCCGCCAACGAGGATAACTGCTTTCTTCATATTAATCCTTTTAAATTAACTTGTATTATTTTATCACATTTTAGAGAAAAATGGAAGAGGTAATCTAAAAAAACAAAAAGCGGGCCTTAACGCCCGCTTGTTTGCTACTGATTATTTTTTGTCAGCTTTTGGTTCGGCTGGTTTGTTTGCTGCCGCGGCAGTGTCTTTACCTGCTGCTGTACCTTCGATGGTCTTCAAAGACTTCTTGGTACGGTAGAAGTAATAACCGCCACCACAGATACCGAGAGCGATTGCAATTGCCATTGCAATTTCGACTGGACCAGTTACTGGGAAGTTACATTCAGGGGCATCTGGAGTAAGACTACAGTCTGGCTTTGGAGTATCACAGTTCTCGTCTGTGCGATCGATTTGTATTTCTACGGAATCGTGAACAGTGGTAATCTCTGAGCTTCCATCTGCTTTGCCTGTCACTTTTGCATTGTTGTAGAGTTTGGTAATCTCACATTTTTCGTATTCTGCGGTGAATCTAACCTTATATGATACGCTGATGGTTTCGCCTGCACGAACATCGCCGATGAGAAGACCATCTGTGTTAAATATAGATTGACCTTCGGCAAGTTCAATCCGCATAATTGCACCACCTGTCTCTACACTACCTTCAACAGAACGTGTAACTTCTAGAGAGTCTACAACAAGCTCCATACCATTAGCGGAATCTAGCACGTCGTAAATTCTGACATCATGATTAATTACGTTGCCGGTGTTCTTGTATGTAATACCAAACGTCACCGTGTCGCCTGGTTTAATTTTAATATCATCGTACCAGTTTTGACCGTCTATGCTGGCTTTTTTGTCGATTTCAAAACCTGGTTTTTTGCGCTCATCCTCACAGTCTTCTTTAATTACAGTTACTTTTGAAGTGTCAGTTATAGAATGTCCTGTTGTTTCTTCAGTATCATATGTTAATGTTGCAGAGTTCACAAGATTTGCGCCTTTACATTTGAAATCTGCACTTACTACTGCGCGATAAGTAATGTTGATTTCGTTACCATTACCGACAGTGCCCAGATTGTAGCCAGTGGTTACTAGGCCATCTGGAAGTGGAGTTTCAACGCCAGAATTATTTGCGGACAAAGTGGCGCTGCCTGACACGAATGAAAGACCTGCTGGAAGCGTATCTTTAATCGTGGCGTTTGTGAGTGCCTTTGTACCAGTGTTTTTGATTGTTAGTTTAAACGTTACTTCTTCGCCAGCCTTTAATTCGGTGTTTTCTTTGAAATTGCTACCGTCTTTTGACACGTATTTATCAAGTGAGGCATTGAGGCTGTCTACTTGTAATACGTAGGATACTACACCAGAATATTCTTCGCAACCAAGGATGAGACCATTTAGTGAGTTAAGCCCAATGTAAGTACCCTCTTTGGTAAAAATGTTTGAAGAAAGGGTCGAACCATTTGTAGCATAGCCATTGTAAATTTTTGCCGAACCTTCAACGTAGCGTACGTAGACTTGGTCGAGGTTCGTAGTCATGTAGGCTTCATCCCATACGGATTTCGGGTTTGTGTTTTCTGCAGAGATAGTACCGGTAATAGTACCACGTTCACCCTTCTTAATCAAAGTTGAGAATGACGATGAAACACGTGATTGAGTAGCAACACCAGAATTGTTGTGTGCAGCATCGTTGAAAGTAGAGGATGCGTTATTGTGGAAATAAATACGCACAAGGTATTGCTTGCCTGGCACGACTTCGATTTCGTTTGCCATTTGAGTAACATCAGAGTTGATTTCACCAATGCGGACGAAATTGCGCTCATCGCCGATATTCGGGTTATCGGTGATGGAGTTAAAAACCGGATATGTAGCTGGGTTAGCCATCGTAAACGTGGCGCGGTCTTCTGGGCCCCATGCTGAAGCCGCAGATACACCAAGCAAACCGATAATTGGTATTGCTATTGGCGCTAGCATTTTTAATATGTTTGTTCTTTTCATGTCTTGTTGGTCTCCTTTCTTCTTTATAAACCTAGTAAGTCATCGATTGATAGACCACCCATATCTTTGTCATGCGGCGTGTTATCTGGATTTTTTTCATTCTCGTCGGCTTTTTGTTGATCAGTTGGATTGTCTTTGATACCAGGATCGGTTTTATTCTTACTATAATCGTTTTCTTCCGGAATCTGGTCTTGAATATCGGTTGCGCCTTTCGAATCTGGATTCTGCTTGATCTCCTCTTCTGTTTTTTCGTATTCTTTATCGGTTTGGGTCTTGGTAGGATCTTCGGTGACTTCACCATCTGGGTCATCAGCACTGTCATCCTTGTATTCTTTTATCTCATCGGTGCCTCTGTCTTCTGCGTCGTCTTCTGCCTGTTGTTTGAATTTTGCTACTGCGTTCGCGACGTCCTTTTCATTGATTTGTTCTTTGTCGCCAAAGGTTTCAACTACAATTCTGGTTTCTTTTGTGGTTGTATTAGTGACAGTGTGGACGAGGAAACCGTTGAAACAGCGCTCGAGTACGTACATTTGTGCCGTTTCCGACTCACTTAATCTGAATGTGAACACCATGACCTTGGCTGAGTCTGGAGTTGCAACGTTTTTCTCAACTGCAGTATGTCCTCCTTTTGCGTCCATTACAGTGTATGTGTGTCGCGTGCTTAATTCTTCGCTTCTAGTAGTTGTCTTTTCCAATACTGTTCCGTCGTCTTGTTCCTCATACCATGTTACCATTTCTTCGCCGCCTGGGAGGCCAGAGAGTCCTTTTGTTAGTTCTCCAACTGTAACATGGTCAATACCTTCCACTTTATCTATGAAATTATGGAAGTTTCCGAGTATCGTTTCGGCTCTTGTGCTTTCGTCGAGACCATCAAATTCAATAACTGTGCCCGTATAATCCATATTTTTGTAATCTGGGTTGAGGATTTGCAAGTTACTGGCCAACATAGTACTTTGCTTGCATACCATTTCTAGATAGATTTTTTCTTTTTCTCCGAACTCTACTTTCTTTTCTATTTCACCTTTATCATTTGTTACCCACGTGACCTTTCCTTCCGAACAATCAGCGTAGTTTTTGCCATATCTTAGTTGTGCTGCATCGTTTGGTGCGGCATTTGAATTTTGTGAGAACTTACCTACATTTGGGTTATCTGCGGTATGCATTGGTGTCATAGCCCCACCGACACCGTCATACTGTTGGCCCGTCCCATCGATACCTGCATCATATTCTAAGAATTCGTTAATCTCTGCAAAATAGCTGGTATCTTGCTCGGCTTTATTATCAGTCTTTTGTTCGTTGTCGATAGACTGTTCTGACGCTACCTCTCCAGACGTGTTATTAGAAGTAACATTATTAGCGATGGTTTTTATTATCGGAATAGATGCGCCTGCTAAGGTAGCGCCGATTGCGACACTAATAATTACTGTTCTTACTGCTTTGTTATTCTTCTGTTCTTTTTTTGCCTCGGCGGCTTTCCGTTCTTTTTCTGAAGACTCGTTTACAGTCTCTGGGTTTTCTTTAATTGGTTCTTGTACGGCGTTTTCTACTATGGCACCAGTGCCTACATCCTTAGCATTATCCTCTGCCTGTTGTTGGATTTTTGCCGTTGCGTTTTCGACATCTTTTCCTGCGATCGTGTTTGCTGGAGCATTTGGGCGTGCTAGATGCTGGCCTGTAAGTTTAAAAAATCTCTCGTCTCTCTTTCGGAAAGCTTCTTCTGTATCATTTTCTCTCTTAACTTCTTCATTAGTCTTTTCCCCACGTTCTTGATAGGTACGATTTATTTCGCCTGCATTTTCGCCACTTCCTGAGGAAAAATTGTTTGGATTGCTAGGCATATTCACCTCCTAGGTATTGTTTTGAATAATTATCGGCTGCCCCTTTGATTATGGAGGCTAAGTCAATTTGGCTTTCTCTAAAAAAGTTTTCAAAAACTGAAGAATCTTCTTTTTCGGTCCTTAACAAATTAAGGTAGGTATCGAGTTGCTCGATAGTCAAGGAATTGACAATTGCCTGCCCAACGGCGTCGTCCATACCAGCGATGATGCTTTCGCGTTCGGTTGATAATGATTCCGCAGGCTGACCTGGGTATTTTTTCGCAAGTAGCGCGTCGGCAACTTGTTCTAGCTCCTGCCGATCTAGTAGAGTATTCTCCATAAAAATAGCTTTTTTAGTGTTGACCTTTCTGACTTTAGATTAGCATAAGCGAACTTGGGTTGTCAAGCTTATGCTTCTCTTTTTTCTCCACGAGAAAAACCGAACATGATGTTCGGTTTTTTCGGTAATTTATGGCTCGTCTACACTATATCATGCCCATAAATGTGGCCGCAATTTCGTAGAACGTATGCATTTTTTCAATGTTTTTAGGATTATACGTTACATTGGTGATCCTTTCCTTTACATTTGGTATTCGAGTGTTCATCTTATATTAATATCCTTTCTTTTTGTTTTTGTTTGCTGCGAGTTATTATGGTTTATACCCCAAGGATTTTTGCACCAATCTGACGAGATTTGATGCGTTTTAGTGTTTCTTTACTTACTTTGTCTGGCGAGACATAGTCCCCCTCGCCTTCATAATACTCAAAACCTGGTATTTTGAATGTTTCTATGCCCGCCATTTTTGTTCTCCTTTTTATGTTTTTATTTTGTTGCTTGTTAGAATTTTTATTTTATTTTCTAACTTGTTTCTAGTGTAGCACACTTTTGCGATTTTGTCAATAATGTTTATGCTTATTTTTTGAACTTTTGTCAAATTAACAGAGATAAAAATTGAACAAAAAAATAGGCCCGAAGGCCTATTTTGATGTCCTACTTAGATTTTTTCTAATGAAATAGTGACGTTTTCACCGTTTACTTTGGCAATTTCATCGTAGGAGAAATTTTCGTCCTTTTCGATATTATCAGTAAGGACTTCAGCCTTAATGAAGTCTGAGTAGCCTTCTGGGGCGTCTACAGACAACGAGAGGCGGATCTTGTCGCCAGGGGCGAGGCCGGCCTTTTTGCGGGCGGATTGGATGGCACGGACAAGCTCGCGGGCGTATCCTTCCCTCTTTAATTCTTCTGTGAGGGTCTTATCTAGCTTTAATTCTTTGCCGTTTTTAACAGTTTTTACATTTACTTCTTCGGCGATGATTTGCTCATAGAAATTTGAGAGCTGGTCGCCTGGGTAAACGAGCTCTGAGAGTGGCTGGCGAATCTTGATCTGGTCTTCGGTGTCTGACTTTTGCATACGGAGCGCGAGAGCGTCGGTGATGATGGCGCGGGTGCGAGCCATCTCATCCAATATCTCGGTGTCGATGACGCCGGCTTCTGGCCAATCCAGTAGATGTACAGAGTCTGTGGTGCCGGTCATCTTTTGATATAATTCTTCCGCTAGGAACGGCGTAAACGGCGCTAGGAGCTTAGATAGACACACTAATATATAATATAGTGTCGCGAAGGCTTGGCGCTTGTCGTCGGCGTCGTCATTCTTGCTGAAGCGGCGGCGAGAGCGGCGGACAAACCAGTTGCTCATGTCGTCGATAAACGGCAATACGGTCTCGAGGGCCTTTGGAAGGTTGTATTCTTCCATGCCGGCGGTAATTTCATCACGAAGCTGATAGATGCGGGAGACGATCCAGATATCAAGTGGATTTGAGTCGGTTTGTTCGTCGTAGCGCTTCGCCGACGCCCGCCGTTGCGGGGTCGGCTCGCTAGTCCTCGTCGTAACTGCGGCTACGACTCGCGAACCGCTCAAATCCTCCGTATCTAGACCTTCTACCTCGGCGTAAGTGGTGAAGAAGTCGTATACGTTCCAGATCATGGAGAGTTTGCGGGCGGTATCGGAAACGTCTTTATCTAGCATGGCAAAGTCTTCACCAGACATCACTGGTGAGCTGAGGAGCAAGAGGCGGTAGGCGTCGGCGGAGTATTGGTCCATCAAGATGTTTGGGTCGGTGTAGTTGCCGAGAGATTTACTCATCTTGCGGCCGTCGTTTCCAGCAAGAGTACCGGTGGTAATGACGTTTTTGTAAGCGTTCTTTGGGCCGTTTTTGGCTTTGTCGCCAAAGGCGCCGATAGAGGCAAGGGCGGTGTTTACCGCGTGAACATAGTAAAACCATGCGCGCACTTGGCCGACATATTCTACGATGAAGTCGGCTGGGTAATTGGCCTCAAATTTTTCCTTATTTTCAAATGGATAGTGAAGCTGGGCGAATGGCATAGAGCCAGATTCAAACCAACAGTCCAAGACCTTTTCAATGCGGGTAAAATGCTCGCCATCAATATCAAAGGTGATGTCGTCTACCCATGGGCGGTGATAATCTTCGAGTTCTACGCCAGAGAGTTCTTTTAGTTCTTCATAGGAGCCGATAACTTTTACCGTGCCCTTGTCGCCCTTCCAAACAGGCATAGCAGTGGCCCAGAAGCGGTCGCGGCTAAGGTTCCAATCTGGGGCAGCTTCGATGTTTTTGGCGAAGCGGCCGTGCTTTAGATAATCTGGGAACCAGTTGATGTTTTCGTTTTCTTCAAGCATCATTTGCTTTTGGCCGTCGATGTCAAAGAACCAAGATGGGAAGGCGCGGTAGATGATGCGCTCTTTGGAGCGTGGGTTAAACGGATATTCGTGCTGGATGTAATCAATCTTGTAGATGATGCCCTTTTCTTCGAGGCATTTGGCGATGAATTTGTTGCCGGCCCAAACTTGGATACCCTGGTCGTCTGTATCGCGAACACCGAGCTCGTGGAGTTTTTCGGCCATTTCTGGCAAGTAGTAGCCGTTTTCATCAAGACAGTCCACGAAATCTACCTCATATTTGCCGGCGAGGGCGTAGTCGTCTTCACCGTAGGCTGGGGCGATATGGACGATGCCAGTACCATCTTCGGCGGAAACGAAGTCGCCTGGAAGGACGGTGTAGGTGTCTTTGCGGACTACGGTGCCGTCTTCGCCGCGAAGGCCAAGGTCAAAGAGCCCGTCTGCCACAGCAATGATTGGCTCGTACTTTTTGCCAACGAGGCGTGAGCCTTTGAATGTTTCGGTTGGCTTAGCGTCTTTGAACAAATTTTCTGCACGGGATGTAGCCACAATTAAATTCTCGCCGTTCACATTATATATACCGTAGGCGAGGTCTGGATTTACCGCGAGACACATGTTTGCAGGCAAAGTCCAAGGAGTGGTAGTCCAAGCAAGCAGGTAGTTCTCTTCCCCTTTAATTTTGAATTTTACATAGGCGGATGGATCGGTGACTACCTGGTAGGCGTCGTTATCCATCGTGACTTCTGCCTTAGAAACTGGTGTCGCGAACTTGGTGTCATACATCAAAACTTTGCGGCCTTCGTAGATTTTGCCGGCTTCGTATAGTTTTTTGAATGCCCACCAAACAGATTCCATAAAATCTTTGTTCATGGTGCGGTAGCAATTGTCAAAATCCACCCAGCGACCAACACGATCGATAGTGCCGCGCCAAGCTTCGGAGTTTGCCACCATGGATTCGCGAGCCTTGATAATGTAATCCTCTAGAGGCCATTTGGTGCCAATTTCGCGGCGATCAGTAATACCAAGCTGTTTTTCGACGAAGTTCTCTGCCGGAAGCCCGTGGCAGTCCCAACCCCATCGACGCTCAACGCGGTAACCATTCATGGTCCAGAAGCGAGGTACGGCATCCTTTACAACGGAGCTAAGAAGAGTACCGTGATGTGGAAGGCCGGTAATAAACGGAGGACCATCATAAAAAACGTAGGATTTATCTACGGGACGGTTTTCTACGGATTTTTCGAAGGTTTTGTTTTTCTTCCACCATTCTACGAGGGCTTTTTCGTAGTCTGTGGCCTTTCGGCGAGTGCCGGCTTGGTATTTCATGTTGGCTCCTTTAGTTTAATATTAAAAAATTCCAATGTACTTGCATTGGAACTCCTCTTGATGGAGCGGTACCATCCAATTTCCGGCTTTTGCCGGCACTTAATTTGTCTCTTACGCGGACTTACGAGCGGTTCTAATCGGTCTCCCTTTCTTCCGCTAGCTCGCAGTTGATGGCTGCTCTGGCGCTTTTATTAAGTCTAGTATACCACATTTTAGCGGGCAAGACAACGGACGGAATAGCCCTCACTTCTATGATTTGAGCCAGTAACATTAACATAGTTTGAAACTGTATCTAGGGCACGGTTACTGCTACTACCGCTAACAGTACTAGACAAATACCATCCCCACTCACCTGCCGATCCTAAACTATACATATTAATTAGGCCACCACGCACAAACCATAATGGACTAGAAGAATAGTATTGGTCAGTATCGAGGGTGTTTCCATACTCGTAAGCTAAGTTATAGAAATCATTAGTGCCAAGTTGACCTTCTTCATAGCTAGTAATAATTGGGAGCCTCCAGCC
>JAZNDC010000035.1:0-19785 GCA_045587885.1 Candidatus Nanosyncoccus sp.
ATCTACTAATAATGCCTATGGCTATACTCTTGTCATGTCTACTCCACACACCTATCTAGAGTCTAGTACCATTAATGTAAATCATGGCACTTATCCTCACATCGAAGCTATCACTTCTCGCAACGGTGGCCGTACTGCCGCAGAATTTGCAGACAATACCTATGACGATATGAACAAGTGCGGGATCTCCATTGATAACACTACAAGCTATAATCCAATTGCCCTTTCTCAAAACCTCAAAAAAGTCACTACTCCAGCAGCAGATAGCACTACCACTATCAATATGGCTACCATCCTAGACCTTCTCACCCCTCCAGGCTCATATTCTACTACTATGAACTTCGAACTAGTAGCAAATGCTGCTACTGGCTCTATGGAGCAAGCCTTCATTGATGCAGGCAAATCTAAAGTCACCGTTGGCAATAATAGCTATTACAAGATGCAGGATATGACTACCGCTATTTGTAATGCTACTGTTGATACTACTGGAGTAATGGAAGTAGTAGACATTCGTGACAACACCATTTATCATATTGGTAAGCTTGCAGATAACCGTTGTTGGCTACTAGATAACCTCGCACTGGACCTTACAAATGCAAGCGTACAAGAAGTAATAAGTTCCGATAATACAAATGCATCAGACGAGTCGCTCGGATACCTAATAAACGGCGGTGGAGACACATCTGATAAATACGCAATAGACCCTGTGGCAAGTAATGTTGCGATCGGTGAGCATTCCAGCCCACAAATCCGTACTACTTACAAAAACCAGCTACCAGGTGACGCAATAAGTAACCCTAACCAGTGGAAAATTGGTGTTTTCTACAACTTTTGTGCGGCTAGCGCAGGTTCATATTGCTATGGTAATGGGTCTAGTGCAGGCACTTCAGTAGGCGACGCCACCGAAGACATTTGTCCTTATGGATGGAGATTGCCGACCGGCAATACTGGTGGCGAGCTTGGTTACTCGTACTATAACAGCGACGATGTTGACGCTTTAAGAAGGATGCTTCACCTAACCCTATCCGGCTATATCGGTGGAGCAAACGCTTATATGATAGGAACAAGCGGGAACTTTTGGACGTCTACTAGACATCAAGACTATAGTATGTATACGCAATACATAGTAAATAATAGTGCATATCCACAAGGCCAACAACGTTATACTGGGTACTCTATCCGTTGTATAGCTAAATAAAAAATAAGGTCGCGATAAGCGACCTTATTTTTTTGTCTAATTAAACGTGACGAATCTTCTTGCGAGCTGACTCTACAATTTTGTTTACCTGATACTTCACTGAGTTTAAAACCAAATCATGTGCTGGAGTGTATTTTAATTCATCACAACCAAATGAGCGTTTGAACTCAGAAACACCATAAAATCTATGAGATGTTTCTTCTAGCCCTACAATTCCCCACAAGTTGTAGCGGATAATACCGCGTTTGCGCGCTTCTCTCATTGCTTCCATGTGTAATAGCGGTGCGGCAGAGTATTTGGTGCCTAGTTCAGATGATACGCCATAATGATAGCTAGCCTCAGGCCCGTAGAAAATCATGAAGTTTTGCGCCAATATTTCCCCATCCTTTTTGGCGGTATATATTAATACTTCGTTGTTTTTGGCAAAGGCTTCAAACTGCTTGCGGAGAAAGCTTTCCGAAAAAGCCACGTATTTTTGGCGTTCGGCGTGCTTTTTCTCGAGCTTACAAAATGCATCGATAGATTCTTTGGAAGTATCTGCGGTAATTTCGATATCATTCTTCTCCGCTTTTCTGAGTTTGCGGCGGAATCCTTGTGAGGCTCCAGCTAGAATCTCCTCTTCAGATTTTCGCAAATCTAGTATTCCAGCATATTCTACAGAAAGATACATCGGAGCTTTTTTTAACCCCATCTCACACATGAGTGCAAGAGACTTATCAGATAGTTTTAATTGTGGGCGCACGCGTATGAATACACAGTGGTGTTTTTTACCTTCAGCCTTAATATCATCAAATACTGCAGAAACGAGCTTTTTATTCTTCCAGTCTAGTATTGGCCCGCCAGCAACCGCCATATAAGTGCCGCGCTTAGCAGTTTCTACTACACCGGCATATGCCCCGATGACCTTTTCATTATCCATTACGAGTCTACGTACAACTTTTTTCCCTCGGAAGATATGAAATTCATAAAAATCCCATGATTGTAGAAAGTTCGCTTCCTCATGCGAAGTGATATATTTATCCCACTCTTCTCTACTGGTCGCATCAACTATGTTCATAAGTGCCTCTTTTTCTTGCGTGCCTTCTCTACTACTAGATTCTTTAGATATTTTACTTTGGAAATCACTAAATCGTGTGCCGGTACATATTCTACTACGTTATCCGAAAAACCAGTCTTAAAGGTAGTAACCCCAGCATAGCGGTGGTTTGGTTGCCCAGCCGGTGCGATGCCCCAAAGGTTGAATCTCTCGTATCCTGCCGCTCTGAGATCGCGAATAGCTTGCCAGAGCAAGGCGTATGCACCTGGCATCTTACGGTTTAGCTCGGTAGAAGCAGCTTCATAATAATCTGCTTCCTTGCCACTACCAAGGATTAATCCATAGGCAATCTTTTCGCCCTCGGCGGTTTCGGCTACATATATATTAATATTGTCGCCAAACGCTTCTCTCTCAGCGAGCAACACCTTTTCGCTAGGCGGAATAAAATTCTGTCTATGCGCAGTCTTCACCTGCTCGGCATGGAATTCCTTAAATAGCTCTTCAGAATTGCCAGAAATTACCTTAATACCAAGCTTGTCTGCACGGCGTACTTCGTAGCGGGTTTGCCTACGCATGCCAGCCAAAATTTCCTCTTCGGATTTGGTCAAATCTACCATCACGGTGTGTTCTGCGGCTAGGTGCATCGGAGACTTCTTAAACCCAAGCGACTCGAGCAGCTTCAAATTCTCTGGTGTAGCGAGCAATTGTGGACGGATGCGTACAAATCCGCATTTCTCCCTCTTTGCAACTTCGGCGATTTTCTTCACCGCTTCTTTTACGAGCTTCTTGTCTTTCCAGTCAATCAAAGGTCCGCAAGGAATCTCTAGATACCAGCCACGTTTGGCTTTTCTTACAATCATTAGAGCGCGCCCGGATTTGCCGAAATCCTCTGTTATTACGGTTTCGCCGAGAAGCTCATTCATCTTGCCGTATTCTGGCGACTGCAAAATATTGGCCTCGCCAAATTTCTTTACGACTTCATCCCACTCCATTAGTCTTTCTCCACGTATTTGTTAATAATTTTAAGCGCCGGCGCGAGTTGTTCCTCGGTATAAAATGTCGGAACATTGATGATTTTCTCGGCTACTTCCACTGCTACTGGGCAGGCATCTTCCGGGAAACCAACTCTCTCATAATACCTTACTGGTGAAACTGGCTTCTCGTACCAAAAGCCGTCAAAATAATATCCGGCCTCGCGAAGCTTCTTCAAAACTTCTGCGCGGTCTTTTACGAGGAAGAAATTACGAATTGGGCCTTCATCCAAATTCTGTAGTTGGCGAAGTGCCATCTTGGCTTCAAATTTAGAAATCTTGCGGCTAGTTTCGAGTTTGTTGTCTGCAGAGCGTTGCACTTGGTGAGTCGCCACGAGAAACTTCATAAACGCACCGCCCAGATGCACGCGGGTAAGGCCTCTGCTGATTGCTCCAAACAATGGATAAAACCTCTCGCGGAAATGATCAGAAAAACGCGGTCTCATGCGTGGGTCGGCAATCTTTGGAATCTTATCGCGGAAAATCACCGCGCCGCCAGAAATTGTATCGATAGATTTATCTTTGCCAAACGATAATATGGTGGCAGCACCTACAGTGCCAACTTCACGCCCATCGGCATATTTCGCCCCAGCGCAATGTGCGAGGTCCTCGATAATCACGATGTTATTTTCTTTCGCGAATTTCTCAATTTTTTCAATATCAACAACATTGCCAAGTGAATTTTGAATAATTAGGGCGACCTTGCCAGCGGAGTTTCCTTCGGACACGCTCCGGGCCGCTCTGGCCGAGTCTTCATGTTCCGCAGAACACATCGCTGTCAAGGCCGCCTCTAATGACTTAATATTAAAATTCAGCGTCTTCTTATCGATATCTGCAAATACCGGTTCTATCCCAGCGGCACGAATAGCTTCTACTACGGCATAACAAGTAAACCCATTTACAATCACGCGGGAGCCTTTTGGCAAATTAGCACGAAGAGCTAGTGCCAATGCCGAACGGCCGTTTTTGGTGATAATTGCTCTACCATCATACTTTTTGTGAAGATAATCTTTTAGATTCTCAATATCAGACTGTTTGCCAATCGCAAAAGTGTGCGCTAAACGCTGTTTTCTAGAATAATTTGCCGCCGCTCCTAAAAAGTATAATTTTTTCACTTCTTAAACCTCGTAATTAGGGTGGTGATTGCACGTGCGAGCTCGTCTGGATTAGAAATATATGGTGCGTGAGTCCAATTGGCATAAAACTTTAGCTCGGCATTTGGCAAGCCTTCATACATTTTGGTTGCCTGGCGTGGTGGGGTAGTGGTATCTTTCTTCCCCCAAAGAATAAATGTAGGGGTGGTAACTTTGCTCAGGTCCAAATCCTTGTCCGATGCAAGCATATTTGCCAAAGTTTGTTTCATGTTCTCCGGTGCCTTAGAATAATCGGTAGAGCCAGTGAGTTTATGAAAAGCTTTATCCACTAAAGGCAATTTCTTGAGTGGCTTCCCGACTTTTGCAAGCTTTTCTACAATCTTTTTCTTGGTAGATGGTTCATAGATCCCTGCCGCGTCGAGAAGAATCAAATGTTTCAATTTTTCTGGTTTACGCGAACAAAGATTTAACAAAATCCTTCCGCCATTAGAATGCCCTAGCGCAATCGCGCCATCCGGAATGTTTTTATCTGCCCATTTTACATAGTCATCAATGGTGAAGACTTTTTTACTTTCCTCAGTAAGACCTGGCACACGAAGCATTTTTACGCTCAGCCCATTGTCGCGAAGAATCTTAAAGGTCTCGCGCCAAGGCTCTACCGTATATGTCCACCCGTGGATAATGTATAAATCTGCCATTATGAGTCTAGCCCCCAACTTTTACGGCGCGCCACAGCGGCCTTTTCTCTACGACAAAGCTTTTTGGCGTCTTTTGGATCGGCCAAAAGCTTTTCAATAATCCATTCCAAATATTGTGAGCCTTTGAACACTAGCGTTTCGCGCCCAGTAGTGCGTTTTTCTATATATTCCAAAGCTTTGCGCGGGTCGGTAGTAGCCACTGCAGACACACCGAGCTCTTTTAATCTTGGTGCAGTATATTTCTTGGTGCGGCGGCCCACTAATACGACCTTTTCTGGCTTTACATCGGCAATTAGCTCGGCGAGTTTTTCGTGTTCGTGCCCCTCGCCAGTGCCTTGGTCTACGATATCGCCAATCACCAGCCATTTGTGCTCGGCGTGCATACGCTTAGCCATATCAAGAGTCGACTCCATCGAAATCATATGCGCATTGTAGCTACTATCCACGATATCAATTCCCTTTTTGCCCTTAAAGTAAGAGCTACGTCCAGGTGCCATCTTAATTTCAGAAAAATCAGACTTAAATGGCATCTTGAGATATTTCATCAAATCTTGCAAAACCAAGAGGTGAAAAGTGAGGTCCTTTGGCTCTGGATGGTTAAAATGAAAAGTTGTATCGCCATAGGTAAAATCTGTAGAATCGGCGTAAACCACGTATTTTTTGATTTTGGTCTTATCAATAGGGATAATCTTCGCACTGATGTTTTTGGTGGCAGTAACCATCGCTTTGGCGGCAGCATCAATATACACACGCTTGGTGGTGTTTTGTGGCAAGGTGGCAAATTCAGCAATAATCGCCTCGTCTACATCTTTAAAGCGGCCCTCTTCCACTTCTTTTTCAAACTGTACGGCATGGGAACGACCGATCGACACCCAGATGGTCACCTCCGGTTTAAGCCATTTAGCCAGAAATTCGGCTTCGTGTGGACGCTCCCCGTCAATCTCCACCACGTAAAACTTTTCTTTGTGGCGATAAAACCAAGATTTAAACGGTGCAGCAATAAAAAGATGAATCCAGCGTAATTTAGAGCCTCTAATTCCCTTTAATCCCAAGAGATCAAAAGAAACACCAAAAGCAGAGTTGGCATCATGAGAATAGTGGGCTTTTTTGCCCATTTCGTGCTCAACCAAATGCAACATTGTAGTTTTGCCTGCCGAGCCGGTAATCGCAATCACTCTTGGCTGCCATCTCTTCAAAGCTCGGTCTGCAAAGTGCCGAAAATACTTCGCAGCAACGAAGTAAAATCGCTTTTTAAACTTGGCGAAACTCATAGAAATATTATATCACAATGCATCAAAAAAGTCCCCTTATGGGGACTTTTTATTACATCTTGATTTCTGCGTCTACGCCAGCTGGCAAAGAGAGATTTTGAAGGCTCTCGATGGTCTTTGGGTTGGCGTTGGAGATGTCGATAAGACGCTTGTGAACTTTCATCTCGAACGCTTCACCACCAGTCTTGTATACGTGTGGGGACTTCACTACGGTGAAAGTGCTACGCTTGGTAGGTAGTGGAATTGGGCCACTTACAGATGCGCCGGTACGAATAGCGGTGTCTACGATTTGTTTTGCGCTTTGATCAATTACGCGGTGATCATAAGCTTTGAGGCGAATGCGGATCTTTAGACCCTCATCTTTTTTGGCTTCTGCCATGATAAATTGGTTCCCTTCTTGTCTGATAACCTCGAAAGAATGGAGTTTTTCAGACTTGATATTAATTAGTATATACCCTAATTATAGCACACTTCTAGGGAAAAATCAACAGCAGCCTTACCAGCTGGTAAGGCTGAGGCACCAATCTGGGTGCCACAGACTTTTTGTTGCCAGCTCGTCATTATATTTTTACTGCAATATGCTACAATTTAATTATAAGCATAAGGAGTACACAATGTCTGAAAAGAAAAATATCTATGATTTGGATGTAAAAGGAATGCGCAAATTATTCCGTGATTTTGCCAGTACTCTTTACGGCCGGACGGTTTTCTTTATTGCCTATTTTGTGCCATTCATGGCATTTCTCGTCTTAATTGGCCTAGTTTTTGCTTATTTCTTTGCCCCAGAAAAAGACCTGTTCTACCCTATCGCGGCCAGCTTCTTTGCTTTTATAGTGTTCTTTATGTGTGGCAATGCTTATTTTTATGGCGAAGTCCGCAAATTCTCCGATAAAAGAACTAATCGATAAAAAAGCCAGGCCTTAGCCTGGCTGGCTAAAGTCATGCATGTCCCCGCACGTACTCGACACCTTCTTCTTTGTCGTTGCTATGGTTAGCCTTTTTTCGGTTTTTTCTTCCAGATACCATTTGATATTAACTAATAAATAGTTCCACAGTACGAGAAAAACCCCAAATACAACAATGACAAAAATAGTCGTTAAAATTGTAAGAAACACACGCATTCTATCACCACTCTATTATCAAAAGGTACAAATCGTAGAAACATTGCATAACGAGCTTTTCTTCTTGTAAAGAAAAAGCCGGGGCTAAGCCCGGCAAAGTTATTTGGGTGTATTTAAAAACGACATCTCTTCAGTACATTTAAGATGTATTTGGTAAGCGTCACTTTTAGACCAAACATAAAGTGGCCACTTCCCTTCTGTATCTGAAGTCAAGTACGCTTTCTTGCGAATCTTGTAAGATTCTACATATTCATCCGTAGCATCAAAATCTGTATTATATAGGTTGTTGACCTTTTGTATCCCATTTTTAGTGAGATAAAACAGACTATCACCATATGATAAAACATAGATATCATCATTCATAATCGGACAAAGTTCGGTGACCTTCGTGCGTTTCTTAATCTCCGTCTCGACAGTTTTAATTTTACTGCTACTTAGCAAAAACATCGGACATCTATAAAAGGTTGCCAATAATGCGCCAAGTATCATGAATGCTAAAGAAAACCTTAAGAGCATACGTAGTCTTCTGTAATACTCTTTTGCGTCTTTTATTTTACCTTCCTTATCAAAAACCTTTTCTGATTTAGAAAACCAGATACCAATCGGTATTGAACAAATCATTAGGACTACCACCAAAACGATTATAGCTATCTGTATTATTCCCATTCGTCCACCTCCAAATTGTAAATTTACACCCAATAAAACTATTATACAACAAAAAACCTCTCCCGTAAAGGAGAGGCCTTAAGTATCAGATAATTAGATTATTTGATAACTTTGGTGATAACACCAGAACCGACAGTTTTGCCACCTTCACGGATAGCGAAGCGGTCGTTGTTGTTCATAGCGACAGGAGCAAGCAACTTTACGTTGAAGGTTACTTGGTCACCAGGCATGACAATTTCCTTGTCTGCTGGAAGCTCAACTTCGCCAGTAACATCCGTAGTACGGAAGTAGAATTGTGGCTTGTAACCCTTTGAGAATGGAGTGTGGCGGCCACCTTCCTCTTTCTTAAGGATGTAAACTTGTGCCTCAAATTCGGTGTGTGGGGTGATAGAACCTGGCTTTGCAATAACTTGGCCACGTTCGATTTGATCACGCTCAATACCACGAAGAAGGAGACCAGCGTTATCGCCAGCTTGACCTTGATCGAGAGTCTTGTGGAAGGCCTCGATACCAGTAACAACTGATTTTTGAGTGTCACGAAGACCTACGATTTCAACTTCGTCGTTTAGCTTTACAACACCTTGCTCGATACGACCAGTAGCAACAGTACCACGACCTTTGATGGAGAAGACGTCTTCGATTGGCATTAGGAATGGTTTGTCAAGATCGTGTTCTGGAATGTCAAAGTATTCGTCCATAGCGTGAACGAGTTCCATAATAGCATCTTCGTTTTCCTTGTCGCCTTCAAGAGCCTTAGTAGCAGAACCCTTGATGATTGGAGCGTTGTCACCATCGAAATCATATTTCTTTAGAAGGTCACGAACATCCATCTCTACGAGCTCAACGAGTTCTGGATCAGCAAGGTCCATCTTGTTGAGGAAGACGATGATTTTTGGTACGTTCACCTGGTGAGCCAAGAGTACGTGCTCACGAGTCTGTGGCAATGGACCATCGTTAGCAGCAACTACGAGGATAGCACCATCTACCTGTGCAGCACCGGTAATCATGTTTTTAATGTAGTCTGCGTGGCCTGGCATATCTACGTGTGCGTAGTGGCGCTTTTCAGACTCATACTCCTGGTGAGAAGTAGCGATGGTAATACCACGAGCTTTCTCTTCTGGAGCGTTATCGATTTGATCATAAGCGACTGCTTTGTTTACTTCTGAAGGAAGACGCTTTGCAAGTACGTTGGTAATTGCAGCAGTCAAAGTAGTTTTACCATGGTCGACGTGACCCATGGTACCCACATTAATGTGTGGCTTGGAACGGTCAAAATTTGCCATTCATTCTCCTTTTATATATTTATTACGTTTGGAGCGCTAATAAAAACCAGCTCCAAAGCTCTACAAAACTATTTTAGACTATTTTTACCAAGTTGTAAAGAGTAAAATTAAACAAAAAAAGTCGGGCGCCGATGTTCTGGCGCCCTGACTTTTTTAAAGCCAATTTTAGGATCAATTAGTACACATCCCAGTTGTCACCATCGTCATCGGAATACATGCCATCTCCCATATGATACATGGTAAGGCCGTATCTTCTGATGGTTTCTGGGTAATTTACCCGACTTTCGTAGTACGGTGTTTTGCTAATACGAATCGGGTTGCTTTTATCAACATCGCAGATAATTTTCTCCGCTTTTTGAGTATAAAGCTTAACACTTTCACTCTCAGAAGCATAGAAACTGCCATGTTGCATTACGGCCATCTTAGTATGCGGAAGATAATCCCAAGCATAAAGCTCCTTGGGGCATCCACAGCTGAAATTGGGAATTTTTTCAATATCCCCTCTCTCTTCAAGCATGTGATACAGGCTAAAGAGAGCGTCCATGTTTTTCTTCATGGTGCCAATTCCGGCTGTACTACTGGTAACGAAATACTTGTATTCGTTCCCTGCTGACAAGCGAGACGAAGTGCTTGGCTTTGCTAAAAAAGTTGACTTAAGCCCAGATATGCGTGGCAACGAAAATGATTACTTCCATAAAGCTTCTTATGTAGGCTTTTCAAGGGTAATCGATGCCATCAAAGATGATTTCAAGCCAGACGAAAATGGTGTAGTCAGCAACAAAAACTTCACCGAAGGCATCAAAGCATTAGATTGGTATTTCGATAACTTTGGATATGGCAAAAATGCAGGCGAGTTCCTAGATACAATGACCGCTAAAGCCGAGAAAAACGGAGATAAATGGGGTGAAGTATACGAATACTATAAATCGACCAAAAAAGAGATAATCGAATACGAAAAAAGCTTGGAAGAAGTAAAACCGCCAAAATTCGAAGAAATCATCGAGATTGACGAAGAAGCCCTCGCCAAGCTATTTGCAGATGTTGCAGCTAATGAGAAAAAGCTGGATGAAGAAGGACGCGGAAATGGTCCATTAGAAATCTTCTCACGAAAGGTTCGAATCCGTAGAGAAAAAGAAGGAGAGGAGCAATTCCGCAACGAACCACCTTCCGGAGCAGATAAACTTGCAAAAATTTGTGCCGAATACGAACAGATCAAGAGCGCAGACCCTGACGCAAACGTATATAAGGCATATACCATAGAAAAAGACGGCAGAATAAAGCCATATATAGTGATTAGATTCGGTAGAAATGATAACAATGTCGCGATTGCATGTCCTTATGCAGACAAATCTGCTGATGCATCCTTTGTTTGGATCGACAAAACTGGCGACGATAAGGAAGCTTGGCGTAAGCCATTCCAACATGACGCTAATAGTGGTGCTCCAGCTAGCAAGTATTCCATTCGTGGCGATGCCAAGGTGCGTGCCCATATTCATAAGCCAGCGTGGCGTAAGCGTAAACTAGGTCCTATTTCCAACATGTGGTTCAATATCTATAAAGACATAGAAAAAAGAACTAAGGAAGCCAATAAGTCCGCTTAAAACAAAAAAATGCCCACTCTCTGAGTGGGCTTTTTTATGGTAAAACTTTCTTATAGCCAGTAAGGCTTCTTACCTGTGATGGCTTCCCAAACGGCCTCATTCGTGATGTCCGGGATTGCCCCATTCTCGAGTAAGAAACCACGCGCGATTAGTGTCGCTTTTTGGTCCGGTAGTAGCCTGTTCTTAGTGTTATGAACAAAGCTACAAAGAGCATGATATAGGTCTGGATCCAGCCAGAACATTTCATCGAGTTCTAGCAACATCTTTTCCTTTCTCTTTTCACGCTCCTTTCTGCTCTTAAATCTAAAGTCAACCATTTTTCCACCCTCCTTTTTTGGTGCGTAGACACAATTGTCTAATGCCCTCATTATACCATAAAACACTGAAAAAGTCAATGAAAACAGATAGCCTTATTGACTTTTCCTACTTTTTATGCTATAATGTACTCATAGCGAGTGGGCTGGTACTTTTAGTAGCCCTGTTTTTATCCAAGGAGGTGGGACATATGGAACCAACAACAGGTTTGGATGTTCAGAGAACGTTCAGTAAAGGGAGAAGGGTTATGATCGAAGAATCCGACATTGAAGTAATCTTCTTCTTCGATCCGCACGAATTTGGCATCACCGAGAGTGAAGCCAAAGCGGAGATAAGGAAGATAATTAATGCCGGCGGAGCATCTGGTGGCTCTCTAGAAAGAATTACTAGGGGCGAAATCAGGCTCTTCTTTAATCCGCTCTTCCACGACGGTAGCAGTAGAGATGTTGCTGTAGAGCAAATGCTCTTTGCTATCCGTGAAACGTTAAAAAAATAAGGACAGGTACTTTTGTCCTTAAGGCCCCAAATATGGGGCCTCTTTTTTTGTGATAATTTGGTATAATAACAATAAGAACAATAAGGAGGTAAAAATGCACGAGGGTCCATCTGGCCGTCCGGAAAATGCAAAAGAGAGCGATTTTAACGAGCTAAGTGATACTTCGGTTTTGGCACTCTCTATGTCTCAAGATATTAGCCCAGAAGATAGGGCCAATGCGGAGGCGGAATTGATTCGTCGTGATGAAATGGGCGCGCCCGACAGAGAGGGAGACGATAATCTAGAACGGGACTTAGCGCTTAATGATTATTTTATCGAAAATGGCGAAGTGTATTACCCTACAGACGAAGTAAAAGAATTTAGAAAGAAAAACCTCGAAGGCCCTATACCAAAAGAGCTGTACGAAACACTAAAAGATAGAGCAAAAAAAGCGACTGATGCCGTCATCAGAGAACCAGATGGGCTAATCATTACCGGTTCTGAAAATGAAAAGATTTCGGCTACCCCAGAGGAAAAAGCGAGGCTAGTCATTGAAAATACGGAGAGGATAACGCCAAATGAGTACGCGAGCGTCCCAGGATTTAATCCATGGCTAATCAGAGAATGCAATGATGCAGTTCGTGAGCGAGAAGGCGATTTTAATCTCAATAATAATCGTGGGCAAAGCATATTTGAGGTTGCTTCCGAACCACTAATCGCCTACATATTAGATGGAACTGGTAAGACAGACAAATTATTTCCTGGTGTAGCTACGACTGCTAGGTGGGCGTCTAAATTTGATGATATTAAAAGAAAAACCGATATAGTGTACTGTGTGAAGGATACTAGTAAGAACAAGCTCGGCTGGATTACCTATTCAATAGACATAACAACCGCTATTACAGATGATAAAAGCGACAGGACTGGTGTTGCGGGTAAATTCAGTGATGCGACTTATCCAGATTCGTCTGCCTTAAAGAATATCCATAAAAAAGACAGAATACCTGTCCCTTGGACAAACGAAATAGTCTTCTGTAAAAGCGGCAAATATAAGTATTCGGAAGAATATGCACCGCATTTTGTACTAGGCTTATCGCGTGAAAGTTTTTCGCAGATTTTTAGCGAGATGACAATCGATAAGACCGGCGCTATACTAGATTGTCCGCTCAGTGATGAAGTAGAATTCATGATTACATCGGAATTCTTTGAAGAGATAAACATGCAACGAGCTAATATCACCGATAAAGATAAAGATTCCGTGTACGCAAAGCAAATCGCGGTTCTTCGCAAAATGGTAATGACTAAACTCAATAATCTTTTGGGGGTTGAGCCAGGTGATTCTGTAACCTTGAAGGAGAAGTATACGGAAAAGCTTACCGAGATGGCAGAAAAGGATCCTGTTTATGCGTTGATTGTTGCGCATTCAAAAAAGCAGAAAAAAGCCTACCAGGATATTAACGGTAAATAACAAAATCAGAGAATAAAAAATCCCAGTCTACGACTGGGATAAATAATGTACTTTTTTTGGGTACTCGCCCCGATGATTCGAAGACTACCGTCCTCAAGTCATCGGAGGTCTTCCCCACTTAGGAGGTGCCACCCTCCAGACGTTCCCCAGTGCATTTCTGTATGAGTACTTGTTTAGGTTTTTCACTCTGGTTCCTTTCTGATTCACCAGCAAGCAACACGCCTTTCGCGACATTGAAAACCTACAAAAACTTTTTTCACCATCCTGCTGCTTCCGGCCTTTGCGCCACAGGTACCATCTCTCAGGATTTGTATGGTGAGTAGCTTCGACGGCTTCCGGAACGGCCGCCCAGGAATCTCGGATGATGCTTCCGCACCACCCGTAGCTACGCATCCTGTCTTACCGCGTGAGGGATTCGGACCCCCACATTACCCAACCTGGCGGCATCTCCTTTCTAGGGAGTGGCCTTCCGGCCTCAATTGTGGCCCGGCATTACTGCCGGATGGTAACCTTCACAAAGGTCAGGCTCATTCCTTCCGGAAGAGTGGTGGAACCCTCAGGGAGTCTTCCGCCCGTGACTTGCGCCACGTAAAGGATGTCAGAGACATCCAAGCGTACCGAAACCCTGTTCATAGGCACCTCTACCCCAAGAAGGGTAGTAAGGACATTGGCCGTGTCCTGGTGTCCTACGACGGATTCGAACCCACTCTGAGCCACTTCCTCTTTCGTCACGGGGACGACGTCAACGGAAGCACCCTTTGCAAGGTCTAACATCTGCAAACTAAACGCGTTGCCTAAGAATTTTTTCATCTCGATTTCCCTCCATTTTTTATCAGCTACAAATTTGTTGCTCAATGTCAAAAATGTTTAGATGGGCAATAAGATTGAATTAATTTCTAGGCACATCAATTGCAGATGTTTTTGGTTTTTAAAACTTCATTCTTTCGAACTGTAATCATTATATAATAAAATTGACAAACAGTAAAACAAATTGTACTAAACTATAAATAACAGGGGTAAAACGTCAAATATTTGTAAAAATCATTTTTACAAATAGGTTTTCATGGTAGTAAAAAGCCCCCAATTTTGGGGGCTAGGGCGTAGATAGTTTTTAGAACATTAATTCTTTCTTTTCTCCAGGAGCAATGAAATCGTACTTCCTTAAAAACCGGATAAAAGCGTTCCAATAAATCAAATCCGCCATCATTCCATCCACGAGATAGTCGCCTTCCCTGTAGGTTTTAATCCCTACATGGACGCCTTTGATCTCCGTGTCGGAAATAAACGGAAAAAACGAAATGTAATCTTCGCCGGATTTCATTGCCTTCCATTCTTCAGGGGTAAGTGTTATCCATTCGCGTTTTATGTAGACTTCCAGCCTGAAAGAAAGCTTTACCTGCGCGTATTGCTGTGGATTGTATTCCAAGAATATCTCCCTTGCGGCCCTCAGTACATCGATTAAGGGCAAGTTGCAGTCATTAACTTGAAGACATATGCTCTTTCCATTTCTCCCATATTTGATTCCGAACTCAATTTTATCGCTCATCTTATTCCCTCCTTAAAGTTCTTATCTATAAATAGACACGAATGCTATTATAACATATTTTTTTAGAATAAAAAAGCCCCCAATATTCTGGGGGTTGACTGTTGGTAGTCGTCCTCTCGAGTTTTAATGCCTCGAGATGCATCCTTATCCAAGGAGGAGCCTTCCGGCCACTATTCAATTTTCCATTCCCCGTTTCTTATTTTTTTATAATTACCACCTCTTTCTCTTAGCGACGGGACGAGAGTCGATAAATCTGACAACTCATCTAGTAACGTAATACTTACTCCGTCAGTTTCCTCCATTTCCCAAGTGTCATACGTCTTGTGTGTAATGAACTTAAAGTCCATGCAGAACGGTTTTGACAGTGAGTCGTCAACTGGAGCGTAGCCACACACAGTGGTCAAACGCGTGATAAAGTCATCCAGTTGAGTCTCGTCAATAATACCGAGATCCTTCTCCCACCAATCGTCTCCGCCGTTGTAAGTAGTTCCTAAAAAGCTATATTTCTTTACAAGATATTTTTTCATATCGCAGGTTCCTCCTAGTTTTTAATGTACTTTTTTGCGCTGTCAGTATTATATAATAACTTTGACAATTAGTAAAATAGATTATAACAAAATAAGAATAACAGGGGTAAAAACGCTGAAAAATTGTAAAACTATGCTTTACAAAACATAAAAAAGCCCCCAATGTTTGGGGGCACAATATTCAATTGTAGAACTAACTATTCCTCATCATCTTCAATGAGGTTACCATCCTTGTCATATAGCTCCTCCTCAGTGTCAATAATGTTTCCTTCATCATCTTTCGTGATTTTTAATACTCCAAAATCTCCGTTAGAGTAATTAAAGAATTCATAGCTTGTTCTCATGTTGACCCCCCTTTGTTTTTAAAGTACTAGTTTAATTATACCATAAATTGGCAAAAAAAGCAATAACTTTTTCATAAAAAAACCCATATTATTGCAGGGGCCACGGGTTAGATGGATAGAACTATGGCATCGTTACTAGAAACAAAGCCGTGTTTTTCGAAACAGTCTATAAAACTATTCCACTCTTTTAAAGCCACCCTGATACTCTCAATCTTCCAGCTATGGGTATCTCCGTCTGTGACAAGCACGCATTTACAGAAATCTCGATCCGTAATCACTGCATAGTGTGCATCGGGCTCACCCAGCTTGTTAAAGAGTAAATCGGCGTCATTTTGGGTTTTATCCCCACATGGTATCGAGAGCAAAGTAACCTTTGCGGATTCCAAGACTCCAAGTATACCCCGCGGATCTTCCCAAAATTCTGCATATACCAACACATCATTATTGTCATCTAGTAGCATGGTATTCATATCTATCATACTTAATTCCCCCTTTCTAAAGAACCTTGCCTCAAACAACTATCGTAATTATATCATAAAAAAGCCCCTGATATCCCAGGGGCTTATTAAAAAGCGGTAAGTTTTGCCTATTATAAGCGCAATTCTTTTGCCTCTTTTTTCGAAATAATTTGGCATTCCTTCAGGACGTCTAGCAACGAGTCCCACGTTGCCAAGCTAGTTTCAAAGACGGTAACTTCCCAGTCACTATCTTTATAAGCTCTTCCAACCTCAACGCGTAATTCGCCTTCATCTGAAACGCCATAGATGTCAAGGAAGATTTGTTCCCATCTACCGGCCAGGTCTGGGAATTCTTCTATTTCTATCTTCCTGGTGCCATCATCGTAGTCGTCATCTTCTAACTCCGGATAATCGCCATTATCTTCTTCTTTTTCTTTTTCTTTTTCATCATCTTCTTCTTCGAGCCACTTTTCATATTCTTCGGCCTCTTTTTCGGCTCTGTCTACATCGTAGATCCATAGGTCAAAGTGTAACTGTGTTTTTTCGAAACCATCTGGTTTTTCACAGCTTTGCAATTTTTCCTTCGCAGCTTTCAATATATCCAAAAGCTTTGCAGGGTTTTCGTCATCTTTTTCTAAAAAAACATCATCTTCGTCAAAATCTACCTTAAAAATATCTTTCATTTTACTACACCTCCATCAAGAATGTCATACTCTAAAGTTACTTTTTTGCATGTACTACTATTTGTTATCATTTGCCACCCCTCCTCTCTTGTACATGCAAAACTGCATCATATTATAACACGAAATTGCAAAAAATGCAATAAAAAATCCTGGTTTAAGACCAGGATTTAATTTTTGAAAGGAGGGCCCCCGACCCCCAGAAGCCCGAAGGCATTCCAAAGGCCGGGCGCCAATGCATGAAAGAACTTCGGGGGTGGCTCATCCCCTAATGCCGCGTAAGGGATTCGGACCCCTACATTACCCAACCTGGGCGGCTTCTCCTTTTTAGGGAGTGGCCTTCCGGCCTCGATTGTAATTGGATTATTATACGCTGTCCCAGCGAGAGGTCATTTCCTCTAGGCGTTTCTTCCTCGCCTTTTCCTCTTTCTTCTCTTTGGCTTTGTCCATAAGTCTTTGTGCACTAACAAAAGCTGCACAAGAAAGCCAAACGTAAGAAACGAGGACCATGGCTACCAGAAGCGCCGCCAAAAGCTCGGGATTTTGTATCCCAGGGGTGATCGAGGAAATAACTCCTACTGTCATGGTATATTCTACGCCTACTGTCATTACTGCCCAAATTAAAATAATTAAAATTTCCATTTAAAAGTCTCCTTGTAAATTCTTCCTTCAGCTACATTTTTTTGACGCAGTTAGTTCACCTCCTTCAAGGTGCGTCTCCTTTCAAATTTGTAATTTACGATTGCACACACGCAATTATTGGTAATCAAATTATAGCATATTTAAGTAAAAAAGTCAATAGAATAAAAAAATCCCCGACAGTATATCGTCGGGGGTTTTAAGTAAAGTATGGCGGGATTTCTCCCCTTTAGTCTGTTTTTATCCCTGCCGGGCCCAGTCTCATATCTGGGTGTCTTAACAGGTTGCAAGCCCGGACATTTGACTGAGGTTCCTTCCAGTCAACCTATTCTCCCGTCGGAGACCATACCGCCTTCTCTCTGTTCCTCTTTCATGCATATCCACTGCTTATACTTAGCCTACGGTATTTCTACCGTGGCTAAGCTTTCGCGCCATGGACACCAACCTTTATTTCTGGCTGGCAAAACCCTCGTCAGAGAGTGTTATATGCATGCGTGGGGCTTCTTTGACTTGGCGTGCCCATCCGCCTAATTTTAAGGTACTGACGGTATTATATAATAATTTTTACAAATGCACAAAAATATTATTTGCATATTCGGGATAACAGAGATAGAAACCAACAAGTTTTGTAAAAATCACTTTTACAATACGTCTAAAACATGCTATATTTAGCTTATGGAAAACTATGACATCTTAAAAAAAGCTGGCCTTACGGACCCACAGGCAGAAGTCTATGAATGCTTGCTAGAAAACGGCGCCATGACTCCGGCTGAGCTAGGTGAAAAAACTAGTCAGTCTCGTGAAAACTGCTACGCAATCATCAAGAAACTAGTAGATCTAGAAATCGTAGAGCAAACCAAAGACAAAAAGACTACTTATCGCGTTTTGAACCCATCCAACCTAGAAATCTTAGTAGAAAAACGCCGCAAGATTATGGCCAAGAACGAGAAATTTGTTAAGGATAATCTATCATCTCTTCTAGATGTGTTTTATGCTAATAATGAGCTCCCAGGTTCTCGTACCCTAGAAGGCTTGGAAGGTATTAAAGAAATTCATAGGGATGTGCTTCGCGTAAAGAAAGATGTTTATCTACTTCGCACTGAGGCAGATATCGTGCTCGGTGAAGATGAGGATACTAGTTCTTTCCTTAAATTATATAGGGACCAACTGCCACTCTTAAAAATCAAAACCTATGCACTTACTCCAGTTACCAAGGCAGGAATAAAGCATTCCAAAATTGGACGTGATAAAGCCATCGGGTTTCATCGTACCTGGATGGATAAGGCTGACTATGACACTCCTATGGAGATAATGGCTTATGGCAACAAAGTTGCATTAGTTGTATTTGGTGAAACCGAAATGGCATCTGTGATTACTAGTCCAGTAATAGCCGAAGCATTTCGTCAGATTATCAAAATAATGATTAAGTATTATAAGAAGAGCTTCCCGCAGGAGTACTAGATGGAAAACTACCCCACTACGCCAGGCGAAACCGTTGACAGACAGTTCTTAGGAACCACCAAGGATGGCAAAAACGTATATGACAGGCCAAATAGTCATTTTCACTCTGAAGGTGGCTTAAATATGGAGATACTAGCGTCTGCCCTATCGGTGATATCCACAAATGACCAGCCCTACGTAGCAGAAACAGTTAAATTCAACGGCATCGTTGGCAAGAGTAGTTGCGTGGAAGTAGGTCCAGAGGACGAAGCAGTAATGGTGTATCGCACCAATCGTAGTGGCCAGACCCCAATGGTAAAAAACCGCGAGCCGATAGATTGCGATACTGTCCGCGTGATAATTCGAAAAGATGACGAAACCAATGATACGTATACTTTGATTACCGCTTTTGTAGGTGGAGATAGTCCTAGAGAGCCGTGGGACCCAAACATTGAATCCGAAGAAGAACGAGTAGAATCAGAAGAATTTTGGAAGACTCATGCTCTAATCTATAACGATGATTTAATAGATAAAGAACGTATCAAGATATAAAAAAACTACACCCTGCGGAGGGGTGTAGTTTTATAAGGATTTACCTTTTGACGGTAGCATTTATCAATTTGCTATGTCTACACTTTGTCAAAGGCAAATATGGAGTTATTTGTTTTCCTTTTGGACCTGTTCACGCTTCACTGTGAACTATTCATATTATAAAATATAATTGATAAATAGTAAAAAGTATTATTTAAAAATAAAAGTAACAGAGGTAAAATCCATAAAAAATTGTAAAACCATGTTTTACAAAAGCACCAAGTGCAAGAAAAAACCCGGCAATTGCCGGGTTTTTTCTTGCACTTGGTGCTTTTGTAAAACATGGTTTTACAATTTTTTATG